>JANQEG010000123.1 GCA_028278505.1 Rhodobiaceae bacterium | reverse complement strand
CTGGTAGCGCACCTCGTTCGGGACGAGGGGGTCGCAGGTTCAAATCCTGCCACTCCGACCACCCTTCGCCTTCGGCTTCGGGTGGCTTACGCCATTTTGCGTAAGATGCCCGAAGGCGAAAGAGGCGAAGGCGTGCCCTTCATAGCTTGCGCAGCAAGCGGAGGAGGGCAAGATTAAATCCATGTATTATGTCTACCTGCTCAGAAGCATAAACTCTCCTGACAAGACCTATATTGGCTATACTGAAGATTTAAAAGCACGAATGCGAGCACATGACGCGGGTGAGTCTAAACACACTTCTAAATTTGTTCCATGGCAGCTTGTTTCCTATCATGCCTTTGCCGATGAAAGGAAAGCGCGGGAGTTTGAGTATTACCTCAAGACAGGTTCGGGAATGGCTTTTGCCAGCAAGCGATTTTGGTAACAGAAAATCTAAAACATTGTATTTATTGCATTTGTATCAGTTCGAATCCAGCGAGTAAGACGCTCTACTCATCATCGACAAAAACATGATCTCCGGCACCGGCAAAACGGCGCGATGCCGTGCCGCACCCCGCGATCGCTTCCGTTCGCCGCGTGTCGCCCATACCTGAAAGAAAGGGACCCGTGCAGGAGGGAACAGGATCATGTTAATTTTCGGAAAAACCGTAGATCTTCGGTCGGCGCTCGTTAGCCTGTTGGCGCTCGGCGTCGCCGGGTCGCCCGTGGGCGCGGTGCAGGCCTTGGCCCAGAGCCAGTCGAGTGGGGGTGCTTTTGTCGGCGGTGAGGGCACGGCAGTCGGCGGCGATGCCGCCGGCGGTGACGCTTCGCTCTCCGGCGGGCCGGGCATTTCCGACGGCGGCTCGGCGACGGGCGGTTCGGCCACACTGCTCGATGACGACAGTGCCGTTGGCGGCGATGCGACCGGGGGCTCGGCATCGGGCGATTGACCGGATCGCGGCGATTGCAATCAGCCGGCGAAGCGCTCGACGGCCCGGAACAGCGCGCGAAGCGACCATGGCTTGCCGGCCGGCCGCGGTCGCGCTACCAAATTCGCCGCGCCCCGCCCCTTCCTCCGCCCGACGCTCCAAATGCCTGACCGCCAACCAGAACCCAGGATCATCGAGGCCGACAGCGACCGGGCGCCGGCACCGGATCTGGCCCGCGCCGTCTGCAACGTGCTCGCCGCCGGAGGGCTCGTCGGCCTGCCGACCGAGACCGTTTACGGGCTCGCCGCCGACGCCACCAATCCGCACGCCGTCGCCCGCATTTTTGCGGTAAAGCGCCGGCCGCAATTCAATCCGCTGATCGCCCATGTGGAGACGCGCGAGGCGGCCTTGCGCCACGGGCGCTTCAACCGCGAAGCCGAACGCCTCGCCGACCACTTCTGGCCGGGACCGCTGACCCTTGTCGTGCCCAAGCGGGCGGATACGCCGATCGCCGATCTGGTCACCGCCGGGCTCGACACCGTCGCCCTGCGGGTGCCGGCGCCGCCGCTGGCGCGCGGCCTGATCGCCGCCTTCGGCCGCCCGGTTGCAGCACCCAGCGCCAACCGCTCCGGGCGGATCAGTGCGACCACCGCTGCCGATGTGGTCGAGGAATTGGGCGGCGCGGTCGATCTTATCGTCGACGCCGGGCCGACCGCGGTCGGGCTCGAATCGACGATCGTCGCCTGTGTCGGCGCACAGCCGGTCGTGCTGCGGCCGGGCGGTGTCGCGCGCGAAGAGATCGAGGCCGTCCTCGGCGGACCGCTTGAGGTGGAGCGCAGTGTCGAGGACCGGCCGGCGGCGCCGGGCAGGCTCGCCGCCCACTATGCGCCGGCGACCCCGGTCCGCCTCGATGCGCGATCTATAGAGCCCGGCGAGGCACTGCTGGCTTTCGGCCCCGACCTTGCCGATGGTGCGGAGCACGCCGCCGCCATCCGCAATCTGAGTCCGACCGGCGATCTCGTTGAGGCGGCGGCCAATCTGTTCCGGCATTTGCGGGCGCTCGACCGCACCGGCGCCGTCCGCATCGCCATTGCGCCACTGCCGTCAGAAGGCCTCGGCGAGGCGATCCGCGACCGGCTCGCGCGGGCGGCGGCCGCGCGCTGACTGCCAACCTTGCGCGGCGTTGTCAGGTTGCGGCTTCGGCGCTCCGTTTCGCGGCCCTTTACTCATGTCATCACCGGGCTTGTCCCGGTGATCCATGAGCCCTGACAGCTTGAAAACAAAGTCAGTTTGGATTGCCGAGCTTGATCCATTGCTGTCCGATTTGAGCATTTTGGGATGGTTTCGATCCCTCCACCGTCGTCATTGCCCGGTTTATCCGGGCAATCCAATGGCGGTCCGGCACCCAGAAGCGCTTGAATTCCATCACAAGTGCTTTGGCAAGTCGTCGGGCCAATGGACCACAAGGATAAACCGGGTGGTGACGAAGGAGGGGTTGGATGGTGGCGCCGAGGCAACGTGAAAGGCCGCGCTCAGGCGCCGTTTCGATCGAAAAATACCATCACTACAATAGCCTATGGCAATGGCGTCGAACCAAACCGAACAACAGTGCGCTCTTGCGTGGCGTCGTCCGGCCTCCTATCGTCCGCGCCGGTCTGATTTCGGGGGATTGGCGATGAAGCCGGCAAACAGCGTCTTTTCGTCCTACGGCACCACGGTCTTCGAGGTGATGTCGCGGCTCGCCATCGAGCACGACAGCATCAATCTCGGCCAGGGCTTTCCCGACGTCGACGGGCCGGAGGAATTGCGCCGCATCGCCGCCGATGCGGTCATCGCCGGTCCCAATCAATATCCGCCGATGATGGGACTGCCGGAACTGCGCCGCGCCGTCGCCGATCACGAAAAGCGGTTCTATGGGCTTAATGTCGATGGTGGGCGCGAGGTGATGGTGACGTCGGGTGCCACGGAAGCGCTCGCCGACTGCTTGTTCGGCCTTATCGATCCCGGCGACGAGATTGTCCTGTTCGAGCCGCTCTATGACTGCTATCTGCCGATCGTGCGCCGCGCCGGCGGCGTGCCGCGGCTTGTCCGGCTGGTGCCGCCGGACTGGCATATCGATGAGGCGGCGCTTCAAGCCGCGTTCTCGGAGAAAACCAAGCTGGTGCTGATCAACAATCCGCTCAATCCCGCCGGCAAGGTTTTTGGCCGGGGCGAGCTGGAGCGGATCGCCGAACTGGTGATCGCCCATGATGCCTATGCGGTCTGCGACGAGGTCTATGAGCACATCGTTTTCGACGGCCGCCCGCATATTCCGATGATCACCCTGCCCGGCATGCGCGAGCGGGCGCTGAAAATCGGTTCGGCCGGCAAGAGCTTTTCGTTCACCGGCTGGAAGGTCGGCTACATCACCGCCGCCGAGGCGCTGCTCGCCCCCGTCGCCAAGGCGCACCAATTCGTCACCTTCACGACGGCGCCGAACCTGCAGCGCGCGGCCGCCGCCGGGCTGGCGCTCGGCGACGATTATTTCGCCGCGCTGTCCGGCGATTTGGAGGCCAAACGCGACCGGCTGGCGACGGGCCTCTCAAGCCTCGGCTTCGACGTCATGCCCTGCGCCGGCACTTATTTCATCACCGCGGACATAACCCCGCTCGGGCTTGGCGAAGATGATGTGGAGGTGTGCCGGCGCCTCACCGTCGAGGCCAAGGTGACGCCGGTGCCGGCGAGCGCCTTCTATCAGGACGATCCGCCGCGCCGCTATGTGCGGTTCTGTTTTTCCAAGCGTGATGAGATCCTCGCCGCGGCGCTGGAGCGCCTCGGCGATTATCTGACGGCCCGCTGACACCGCGGGCTAGTGGAGATCGGCCTCCGGGTGATCGGCCAGGAAGTGCCGAAGCGCCATGAACAGTTCGGCCGCATGGTGCTCGTCATTGCGCCGGAGCGCCTCGCGGATATCCTCGACAATGATGTCGCGGATCCGCTGTGAGCCGTGATCCTGGTGCAATAGATAGCTGCCGAGCGCTGCGGCGGCGATCTCGGGGATATGCTCATGCTCAGCGATCGCGCAGATCTCGTCTGCGTTGAGGCCGCTCATGGCAATGCAGTCCTCCTTCGACAACATAGCGCCCTCCATTCTTTTTCTTGGTCTTGCCGTCCGCTTCCGTCCGGTGGTGCCCACCCGAGCGGTAGATCACGTCGCCCGAACGGATTTTGGCAACGGTTGATTAATCAAATTTAGGGATTCGCGGGGCGGGAATCCAGTCGTGCGACACTATGCAGCGACCGGGTGCGGCGGCCGAAAAGACGAGAGTATCGTTTGCTCACGACGCCCTGCGCGCCTATCTTCATCCCTATCGGTTTTCCGCCGCCGCCGGCGGCGCTTTTTTACGGGGACGGACCATGACGGCTTGCATCGTGGGCTGGGCGCACTCGCCCTTCGGCAAACTGGACGGCGAAACGGTGGAAAGCCTGATCGTCAGCGTCGCCGGCGAGGCGGTCGCCAGCGCCGGCCTGGGGGCGGACGAGATCGACGAGATCGTGCTCGGCCATTTCAACGGCGGCTTCAGCGAACAGGATTTCACCGCCGGCCTCGTGCTCCAGGCCGATCCGGGCTTCCGCTTCACGCCGGCGACACGGGTGGAGAACGCCTGCGCCACCGGCTCGGCCGCGGTCCACACCGGGGTGAAGACGATCGCCGCCGGCAAGGCGCGTTTCGTGCTCGTCGTCGGCGTCGAGCAGATGACGGCGACGCCCGGTCCCGAGATCGGCCGCAACCTGCTGAAAGCCTCCTATCTGCCCGAGGACGGCGACACGCCGGCCGGCTTTGCCGGCGTCTTCGGCAAGATCGCGCAGGCCTATTTCCAGCGCCATGGCGACCAGTCCGACGCGCTCGCGGCGATCGCCGCCAAGAACCACGGCAACGGCGTCCATAACCCTTACGCGCAGATGCGCAAGGATCTCGGCTATGATTTCTGCCGCGCCGAAAGCGAGAAGAACCCTTACGTGGCCGGGCCGCTGAAACGCACCGACTGCTCGCTCGTCTCCGACGGCGCCGCCGCCCTGGTGCTGACCGATCCGCAGACCGCGCTGCGCATGAAGCACGCGATCGCCTTCCGCGCCGCCGCCCATGTCCAGGACTTTTTGCCGATGTCGAAGCGCGACATCCTCAAATTCGACGGCTGCCGGGTCGCCTGGGAACAGGCGCGCGAGGAGGCTGGCGTCGAACTCGACGACCTCTCCTTTGTCGAGACCCATGACTGCTTCACCATCGCCGAACTGATCGAATATGAGGCGATGGGCCTGGTGCCGGAAGGTGAGGGCGCGCGCGCCATCCTCGAAGGCTGGACGCAGATAGACGGCGTGCTGCCGGTCAATCCGTCAGGCGGGCTCAAGTCCAAGGGCCATCCGATCGGCGCCACCGGCGTCTCCATGCACGTGCTCACCGCCATGCAACTCGCCGGCGAGGCCGGCGCCATGCAGATGAAGAACGCCGAGACCGGCGGCATCTTCAACATGGGCGGGGCGGCGGTCGCCAACTACGTCTCGATTCTGGAGCGGATCAAGTAGGCGCATCACCGCCGAAGCCGTCGAACGCTTCGGCGAACGCCTTGCGCCGCAGCCAGACGAAGAACCAGACCAGGGTGCAGAGCCCGACCGCGATCAATATCGGCCCGGTCAGGCCGTAGGTGACCGCAAGCGTGCCGATGAAAAACGTCCCGATCGCATTGCCGATCTGCGAGACCAGAAAAAGATTGCCCATCACCCGGCCGCGCTGTTCGTCGTCGATGGTGAGCTGGATGAGCGACAGGCCGGCGGTTTCGGCAAGCTGCCAGCAGACCCCCATGACGATCGCAATCCCGATGACGATGGCGAAATCGTCGACCACGACGAAGAGCCCGACACAGAGAACGCTGGCGATCATAGACCAGAGCAATCGATTGGTGCTGAGCGCCTTTACCCCGCCATAGGCGAGCAGCAGCGCGGCGACCGCCGCGCCGGCGCCCTCCATCGCCCGGATGGCGGAAAGCCCGACCACGCCCATGCCGAGATGCTCGTCCGAATAGGCGGGCAGCATGTGGAAGAAGCCCGAGACCGCGGCGTCGGTGGCAAAGATCAGCACGACCAGCATCGCCAGGCCGGGATTGCCGGCGATATAGCGGATTCCGTCGACGATATCGGCGGTATAGGAGCCGGTGCTGGGCGCCGGCTTCGTATAGTCCGCCGGCGTCTTCAGAAACGCCATCGCGACCAGATAGACCACATAGGCGAACGCGTTGACCGCAAACGCCGCGCCGACGCCGTACTGCACGATGATCCAGCCGGCGAGCGCCGGCCCGACAAAGAGCGCGAGCTGGGTATAGGCGGAGTTGACCGCGATCGCCGAGGCGAGCCGTGCTCTCGCAATGAAGCGCGGCAGCATGGCGTGCATGGCCGGCACGACGAAGCTGATCAGGATGCCGTGGATGAGCGTGAGGATCGCCAGCGGCCAGATGGTCAAGAGGCCGGCAAAGGCGAGCCCGGCCAACACGGCTGCCTGCAGGAACGTCAGGACGTAGAGGATCGCGAGCATGCGATAGCGGTCGACGCGATCGGCAATCACGCCGGCGATCGGCAGGAGCGCGATATTGGGAAGGATGTCCATCAGCCCGACCGCCGCCAGCCACGCCGTCGAGCCGGTCAGCTCCCAGGCGAGCCAGGAGACGGCGACGAGCTGGACGAAAAAGCCGGTCCAGGAGGCGATCGAGGCGACCGAGTAGATGCGGAAATTGCGGTCGGCGAAGGCATCGCCGATGCCGCCGAGTTTGGTCGAAAACGTCATGTGCTGCGTACCGAATGGGGTGTGCGCCGGCTTCGGCGCCGGTCATGGGCAGACGTTTGCGCGGGGGCCTTCGCCCTGCCGCCCTGCCTCGGCGTGTTGACGTCGCCAAGGCGCGTCAGTGATCAGAGATTTTCCGACGCTATCTGCGTAACATCGGGCCGGTTCCCTTCGGTACAAGTCGCGGCGCGCCTGAGCCGGGGTGGGGCCCGCGGCCGGCACCGTCGCTTGGGCACCTTAACAGGGTTCGGGTGGCATGTCGCGGGGATTGCGGCGGCGGCCTATTCGGTGGCGGAGGCAGGTGTTTTGCCGCAGAGGCGGGTGTTTTGCGATGGACGGGCGGGTGTTTGCGGTGGAGAGGCGGCTGCGCCGGGCTCCTGTCGCCACCGACATACCGCGCCGAAAGGGGCAATAGATCCCGGCTCTCCGGCCGGGATGACGTCCCCGTTTTGTGCAGACGCCTGTAAAACACACAGTCGTCATGCCGGGCCTGAACCCATACGCGCTAACTTAGGTTGGCGCATGTTCGTCGTCGGCGTGGCGGTTCGGTGAGGCGGTTGAGGGCTTTGCGAGAGAGCTTTGGTCCGAAGCCCG
>JANQEG010000105.1 GCA_028278505.1 Rhodobiaceae bacterium | reverse complement strand
AAAGCCCTCTCCCCTCCGGGGAGAGGGTTGGGTGAGGGGGGATAAACAACAAGCCCCGATCACCCTCACCCGACTTCGCCCAGCGGTTCGGCTTCGCCTCACCGGGGCTCCGTTGCCCTCTCCCTTGAAGGGAGAGGGTGAGATCCGAGGACTCCGCATATGCAATAGCCCTCCCCCTTGCGGGGAGGGATACCGAAGCTTCGCTTTGGCGCGGAGCGACAAAGCGTTAGCTGAGGTCGGGTGGGGGGTAATTTCAGGTATAGCGGCTTCGTTAAGGCCGCGTTCCTATGACACCGCCTTGTGCAGTATCGAGCTGATCAGCGTCTGGTATGGCATGCCCTCGCGCATTGCCTGCGCCTTCAGCTTCGCCAGATCCGCTTTGGAAAGCCTGATCGTGATTTTCGTGCGTTCGGCGTTGATCGTGGCGCGGGCAATCTCTTGCAGTTCACGCTTGCGTTCCGGGGTGAGGAGGCTTTTGCCCTTCAGCTCGGCTCCGCCTTCGATATCCGCTACCAGCGCCCTTTCTTCGTCATCGATATACGCGCCGATCTTCGGTTCTTTCTGTTTCATCGCGGCCTACTTAAGATAAAGCTTGGTGTATTTGCGAGACGGAAACGCCGTTTTCAGGTAGATCGATTCATCATCTTCCACATAGGGGACCACATAGGCGTAGCCGTCGATATCCAGAATGGGAATCCTTTGCCGATCACGGACAGGATTCTCGATGTCGTCAAGAATATCACCATTTTCAATAGCAATGACGCAGCGCTCAAAGGTGATCTTTCTATCGGGTCTGTCGGCTTAGCGAAAACAAACCGTTTTGGTCTTTCCACAATGAAAAACGTCGAAGCCGTCCTCGCCCGCCTCAACGCGCTCGCCGATCCGGACAAGGCGGCGATCTTCCGCCGCTATCACAAGGTCGACCGGCCCTATCTCGGCGTCCCGAGCCCGCAATTGGACGAGATCGCCAAAGACATCGTCGCAGCCGTCGATGCCGACGCGGCGCTGAAAATCGCCGACGATCTCTGGCAGACGAACATCTTCGAGGCCCGCGTCACCGCGGCCAAGATTTTCTGGCGGCCGCGCCTCAAAACCTTCGATCGAATCTGGTCGCTGATCGAGGTCTGGAAGGAGGATTTCGATTCCTGGGCGATCGCCGACGCGGTCGCCAAGGCCGGCGGCCGCTGCCTCATCGATAATCCGCAGCGCCTCGACGGTCTCGAGACGGAATGGATTCGGCACGACAATATGTGGGTGCGCCGCGCCGCCCTCGTCTTCACCCTGCCATGGGCGAAAAAGGGCCGCGATCCGACCCGCATGCTGGCCTGGGCGGCCGGCTATGTCGACGACCAACAATGGTTCATCCAGAAGGCGATCGCCTGGTGGCTGCGCGAACTGTCGAAGCACGATCCGGCCCGCGTCCGCGCCTTCCTCGCCGCCCATGGCGACCGCATGGCCGCATTCGCCCGCCGCGAAGCCTCGAAATACCTGAAATAGCGGCGGCTGATTGCGGGGGGTCCTAAAAGCCCGCTCCCCGTCGGGGAGAGGGCCCAAGTGAGGCGGTCAACAAAAAAGGCAATCAGCGATTGTCCGCCAAGGCCGCGCTTCACCCCCACCCGACCTCAGCTAACGCTTTGCCGCTCCGCGCCAATGCGAAGCTTCGGTATCCCTCCCCGCAAGGGGGAGGGAAGGACAATCGCAGGCTCCGAATGCCGACTCGAAAAAGCCCTCTCCCCATCGGGGAGAGGGTTGGGTGAGGGGCAAACGAGAATCCCGATCACCCTCACCCGACGTCGCCCGCGGTTCAGCTTCGCTTCACCGGGTCTCCGTATCCCTCTCCCTGGAAGGGAGAGGGAAAGCCCGGCTGAAGGGTTAGCGGGCAAAAACCGCCCCGAGACCGAAATCTATTCGTTCGCGGTCACGGTGAGGCCGAGCATCGCCGGGATCTGGCCGGGCGCCTCCGCGACGATGCCGACGATCTGGGCGATCAGTGTCGGCGCCGCCGGCGCCGCTGCGATCGTGAAGTTCTGCGGATCGTCGAGGAAGGCCGACACGGCGGTGCTCACCTGGGCCTGGAATTCCGGCGCTTCGAGCGGCGTCATCATCGCCGGCACCATGACTTTCAACTGCGTTTTGAGGTCGTCGGCGCTGACGCCGGTGTCTTTCGCCTGCTGTTCGATAATCCGGTTGATCAGCGAATTGTCGGTGAGCTTGATCGACAGGCCGTTGAGCGTTGCCGTCTGCATCAGCAGTTCGGCCGAGGCTCCCGGATCCTCCAGCGCCGCCCGCGGAAGCCCGCCGACGCTGCCCGAGATCGACAGTTCGGCGCCGTCGGCGAGCGAAAGCACGAGCCGGTCGATGACACCCTCGCCGACGCCTTCGCCCGAGTAATGGAATTCGCCGTCGATGGAGAGGTTGAGCGTGGTGTAGCCCATCGCCTCGATCATTGCGCGTTGCGCTTCGTCTTCGATGATCGCGCTCGGCACGGCGATCCCGTCGACCTTGAGCTTCATCCGCGTCGGCTTGTCGTCGACCAGATCGGACAGTTCGAACTGGCCCGACGCGACCGGCACGGCCGGCTTGCCGTCGTCGACGACCGTCAGGCCGGTGAAGGCGAAGCCGGACGGCCGGCCGAAGGGTGAATCGTCCTCGTCATCCTCAGCGGGCACGCGCAGTTCGGCGTTCGTCACGGTGATCGACTCGATCGTGACGTCGGTTCCGTCGTCCTTGGCGGCGAAGTTGGTCACCGCGATGGATTCGGCCACGGTCCGGCCGTCCTCGGTTTCCTCGACACCGTCGAGCACGACTTCTTCGGCGTTCGTGGTGGCCCCGCCCTCAATGTTTTTCACGGTGACGTCGGAGAGCGTGACCGCACTCGAAAAAAGCCCCGAGTCGATGTCGCCGACGGTCATTTCAACCTCGCCGGCGGCGTTGAGGCCGTCGATCCAGCGCTGGACCAGATCCTCCGAAGACGCCGCAAGACCCGCGCCGCTCGTCATCAGGACAAGGGTGAACCCGGCCAGCGCACCGCGAAGCGGGGTGGTGAAGGATAAAGTCATGTTCATTCGGGCGGTCTCCGTGTTCGGATCGTCGGCGCCGTGCCGACAAGTCGGCAGCGGCCGCTGCTGCGGGGGATCTTCACGCCAAGAGTGAACCACACGGACCCGGACCGCAAGCGCCCGGTGTCGGCATGCTTGCCCAAAGGTTGCAGCCGCCACGCCCCGGTCGCCCTGCCCGCCTTCGCCGGCTCAACGACTATGGGAAGGTGGGCCGGAACAACCTATACCCTGCAGCGCTTTCGAGGACTGATGGCATTGCTGACGATCTCGGTATCGTCATTGCGAGGCGCCGTCAGGCGCCGCGGCAATCCGGTTCTGAGTGTGACGTCCTGGATTGCTTCCCCCGGCTTCCGCCGGGGTCGCAATGACGACGATAGTGATCCGTCCACCGCTCATCCTTGGTCGCGATCACTGCCGCCTGATGTTAGCCGCCTAACCAGTATATTCGCGAATGAAGACACAAGAAAATCAGCAACTTATTGAATTTGCAGCCAAAAGTAATTAGCCGAGTAAATTGATTCACGAAAAAATCATAAGAAGGTCATTGATTGTGACAATCGCGGCGACTATACCGCCACCTCACCGGCAAGCCCGGGTTTCATCTGCTGGTTGGGGAGGACGCCATGGCGTACGACGGCCTCTTCCAATTGGGGATGGACTTGGAAGCTCCAAGCACCGCCCAAACGGAAGACGATCAACACGGGACCAATGGCTCGGGCGAGCCGGCGGAGCGGAAGGATTATTTCATCGAGAGGAACGGCGTCCGCTGCGCCGGCACTCATCTCATTATCGATCTGATCGATGCCGAGAATCTCGACGATCTCGGTTTTATCGAGCGCACCCTGATCGACTGTGTCGACACCGCCGGGGCGACGCTTCTGCACATCCATTTGCATCATTTCACCCCGAACGGCGGCGTCAGCGGCGTCGCCGTGCTCGCCGAAAGCCATATCTCGATCCATTCCTGGCCGGAGAACGGCTATGCGGCGCTCGATGTCTTCATGTGCGGCGGCGCCCGGCCGGAGCTTTGCGTCGACGTGCTCCGCGACGCGTTCAGGCCGCGCCGGGTGGTCGTAAAAGACCTGCTCCGGGGCGAGGGGCTATGACGGCGACGAAGACGTTCGCGGAAGTCCTGCACAAGGGATTCCGCGTCTCGTTCGACGCCGACCGTATCCTTTATGAGCAAAAGACCGAGCACCAGCATCTGGTGCTGTTCGAAAACGCCTGCTTCGGCCGCGTGCTGATGCTCGACGACATCACGCAAGTTACCACCGCCGACGAGTTCGTCTATCACGAGATGCTGAGCCACGTGCCGATCCTTGCCCACGGCAATGCGCGCCAGGTGCTGATCATTGGCGGCGGCGATTGCGGCCTGGCCGAGGAGGCGCTGAAGCATGAAACGGTGGAACGCCTGACCCAGGTCGAAATCGACCGGGCGGTGGTCGACTTCGCCGCCGAGCATTTCGCCGAAATGAACGCGGCCGTGTTCGAAGACGCCCGCTTCGATCTGGTGATCGCCGACGGCGTCGAATTCGTCGCCGCCAGCGACCGCCGCTTCGACGTCATCCTGGTCGATTCGACCGACCCGGTCGGGCCCGGATCGGTGCTTTTTACCAAGGAATTCTACGCCGGCTGCCGACGTGTGCTGAGGCCCGGCGGCGTGCTCGTCACCCAGAACGGCGTGCCCTTCATGCAGGCGGACGAACTCGTCGACTCAGTCGGCCATTTCGCCGGCCTGTTCGCCGATGCCGGCTGTTACCTGGCGACCGTGCCGACCTATGTCGGCGGCCAGATGGCGCTCGGCTGGGCCACCGACGACACGGGCCTGAGAAATGTCTCCGAAGCGGTCCTGAACGAACGTTTCGCGGCCGCCAATCTCGATACAAGCTACTACACCCCGGCCGTTCACCGGGCCGCCTTCGCCCTGCCGCGCTATATCGACGAGCTTGTCGAGAAAGGCCGCCGGCGCGCGGCCTGACCGCGCCGCCATCATTCCCTATTCGTTGACCGAAATCTCCGCCTGCAGAAGCCCCGGCAATTCCTGCGGCGCCTGCTGCGCGAAGCCGATGATCTGCAACAGCGGCACCGCCTGCTCCGGCGAAATGCTGACCGCGATCGAGCGCGGATCGGCAATGAAGCGGTCGAGCGCCTCGCGGACCGTTTTCGCGAACGCCTCGCCGACAATGGGAATGAGCGCCGGCTCGGCGGCGGCGGTCAGCACGGCGGCGAACTCGTCCGCCGGCACCCCTTCCTGGGCGGCGGCAAACGCGATCAGCGACTGCACGCCATTTTCGTTGTCGAATTTCAGAACGCCGTCCGAGATCGTCAGCCCCATCGCCAGCGCCGGCATGATCGCGGGATTTTCAAGCGCCTCCGCGCCCATCCCGGCGAGCGTGGCCGACAGCGAGGCGGTGCCGAAACCGGCGATCGACAGCCGCAGCGGCTTGATCAGGAACGTTTTCTTTTCGAGATCCCAGTCGATGACCATCTCATCGGAATAGTCGATCGCATCGAGGCCGAGCGCGACGAACAGTTCGGCTGTTTCCGGATCGTCCGCCTCGGCGATGGAACGCGGGATGATCGCGTTTTCCGTCTTCATGCGCAGGAAGGTCGGGACGTTCTTGACGAACCGGTCCATCTCCAAACGGTAGGAGCCGATGGTGACGCGATCGGGCACCTCCGGCGCCTTCACCGACAGGCCGGCAAGCCCGATCGAGCCGATCGTCGGCAGCACGGCGAGCAGTTTTTTCGGATCCTCGTCGGCGCCCGGCTCCTGCAGGGCGAGGATCGCCTCCATGGTCGGGAAGCCGACATCGCCGATGGAGAAGCTGTCGATCTTGAAATCGACCGTCTCGCCGCCATCGCTCGCGGCGATGTCGATGCCGTCAACGCCGAACTCGCCGAGCCCGTCCGTGCTCAGATCGCGCACCACGATGGTGCCGATTTCCGCCTTGTCGATGTCGGGGCCGGTGATCCTGAAGTCCGACAGGCGGAACAGATCGAGGCCCATCATGCGGTAGATGCCGAGCATTTTCGGCACCGCATCCTTTGCCGTCTCTTCGGAGTCGAACAGGTCCGGATTGGTGATCACCTGGTCGATCAATGCCAGCATTTCCGCCGGGCTTTCTTGCGCCTGGCGCATCTTCATGCCGGCAATGACCATTGCGCCCATGCTGACGCCGATACCTTCGGGCATCGACATGTCGAGACCGTCGGCCACCATGTTTTCCAACACCGGCCGCCAGGTTCCGTCGCCCTTGCCGTCGACATAGTTTGCCGGATTGAGCACATGGTCGTAGGCGCCGAAATCGATGCCGGTGGCGGTCAGGGTCCCATAGGTCATCGTCATCGGGCCTTCGGGCGTGTCGAAGGTGCCGTCGATGCCCTCAACGGACATTTCGGCGGCCCGGCCGTCCGCAAGGTCGCGAACGAGCATGCCGCGATAGACGACGGTGCCGCTGGCCGGCGCGGCGACGCCGCCCGCTGCCGCCGGACCCATGTCGATCCCGTATTGAAGGCTCTCGACGTCGATGCGCCTGGCCTCGAACTCCTTCTGCAGCGCGACGATCGGCAGAAGGCTCGTCATCGGCCGCGTCACGTCATAGCGCACGCCGGAAAAGCCCGGTGCGGCGAAGTCGACCGCCTTCAATCCGGTGACGGCGAAATTGATGCCTTCGAGCTTGACCGCGCCGCTGGCGATCTCGAACCGTCGTGCCGAAAAGCCGTCGCCGCGCGGCGCCAGCGCTGCGATCTCGACCTTGACGGCGGTGATTTCGTAAGGGGTGTCGCCGCCGAAGCGGATCGACAGATCGCCGATCGTCAAAATGTCGCCGACCGGCTCAAACTCCATGCGGCCATAGGACACTTCGGCCCCGGCCGCGGTGAGGCCGCCGATCCAGGTTTTCACCATGTCCTCGGCCGCCGACTGGGCCCGCGCCTGAACGGTGCCGGCAAGCACCGCCGCGGCCACCGCAACACCTGCCGCCACGGGAAAAATTCTCTTTGCGAACATTGCGTTGAACCTCCCGGGACATGGAGCGGATTTGCCGCCTGACCGCGGCCGCGGCATCACTATGTCATGCGGCCGCCATCGAATCCATCGACAAGCGACGCGATCGATCGCCGCCCGTTCCGGGTCCGGCCCGGTACCGGTCCCCTATGTCGCGGCGAATGACGGGTGAAAACTTCAGGGAAACTGGTATAAGCCGGACCGATCGGAAACTGGCTTCAAACGCGATGAGGGGAGGCTGATGGCAAAAAACGCTTTTTACGCCCAGTCGGGCGGAGTGACCTCGGTGATCAATGCGTCGGCGTGCGGCGTGATCGAGACCGCGCGGCAACATCCAGGCGAGATCGGAACCGTCTTTGCCGGGCGCAACGGCATTATCGGCGCGCTCACCGAAGACCTGATCGACACCTCCAAGGAATCCGACGCCGCGATCGCGGCGCTGCGCCACACCCCGTCGGGCGCTTTCGGCTCATGCCGCTACAAGATGAAGAGCCTGGAGGACAACCGGCGCGAATATGAGCGCCTGATCGAGGTCTTCAAGGCCCACGATATCGGCTATTTCTTCTACAATGGCGGCGGCGATTCCGCCGACACTTGCCACAAGGTTTCGCAGCTTTCCGAACACACCGGGTTTCCGATCCAGGCGATCCACGTTCCCAAGACCGTCGACAACGATTTGCCGATCACCGACAACTGCCCCGGTTTCGGCTCGGTGGCGAAGTATATCGCGGTATCGACCCGCGAGGCGTCGTTCGACGTCCGCTCCATGGCCAAGACCTCGACCAAGGTGTTCGTGATCGAGGTGATGGGGCGCCATGCCGGCTGGATCGCCGCCGCCGGCGGGCTTGCTGCGGACGCCGACAACGACATTCCGGTGGTCATCCTGTTTCCCGAGATCGAGTTCGATCAGGACAAGTTCCTCGCCGTCGTCAAGGAGAAGGTCGAGAGCCACGAATACTGCTCGATCGTCGTCTCCGAAGGGGCGCACTGGCCCGACGGCCGCTTCCTCGCCGAACAGGGCACCCGCGACGCCTTCGGCCACGCCCAGCTCGGCGGTGCCGCTCCGGTGGTCGCCAACATGGTCAAGGACGCGCTCGGCTACAAATATCACTGGGCCGTCGCCGACTATCTGCAGCGCGCCGCCCGCCATCTCGCCTCGGCCACCGATGTGGAGCAGGCCTACGCGATGGGCAAGGCGGCGGTGGAGTTCGCGATTGCCGGTGACAACGCGATCATGCCGACGATCGTGCGCACCGCCGATCGGCCCTATGCCTGGGAGGTCGGCAAGGCGTCGCTGTCCGACGTGGCCAATGTGGAGAAGATGATGCCGCGCGAATTCATCTCCGAGGATGGTTTCGGCATTACTCAGGCCTGCCGCGACTATCTGGTGCCGCTGATCGTCGGCGAGGATTATCCGCCCTACAAGGACGGAATGCCGCAATACGTGACGTTGAAGAACGAGCCGGTTGCACGCAAGCTCGAAGCGTTCTCGCTATAGGTTCGATCGGTAAAACCAAGTATTTTCAGGGCCGCCGCAGTCGAAAAAGCTTTCGGCTTCGGCGGCGCCAAGAATTTTGACATGATTGTTTTAAAATTGAGGGAGTCCCGCCCCTGAATTCTGACGGAGCGGTATTTAACTCTATCCTAACGCCGGGTCTTCAATACTGGACCGAAACCGGGGGTCGGGCCGCGCACGAGGCGTTGCCCGGATTGACCGCTTTCCCGGGAACATCGCCGGCCGGCACACTCCGGCCCGGCACAACAAGGCGGACGTCGTCGATTGCGAGAATGGAGGGGCCGGCACATTCCTGACATTGCGCAATCCCCGCACCTCCGACGCCGATAAAGGTGTTCGATCGTGATCCGGCCGCGTATTCGAACGATGAGCGTGTTGCTGTTGGTGCTCGGCATAACCGGCGCCGGCTTCCTGGTGGGTTTTTCCGACTGGGTCTTGCGCGACGCCGCCAGGTCGGCCGGCCAGCGCACGCTGCAGACAACGGCGCTCCGCGTCGTCGACTACGCCGACAAGGCGCTCGACGAGGCGCTGACGACGCTGACCGAGCTCGCGCTTTCCGGCATCAATTCCTGCGACGACAAGAGCGTCGCCAAAATGCTGCGGTCGGCCTATCGGACCAATTCGGTGAAATACATCGACCTGATCGACGACAACGGCAATTTCACCTGCAACATCATGGGGGTCGAAGACGAGATCGCGGCCATCTCGGAGGTCTTCGCCGGCCGCAACAGCGCGATCTCGCTTCAGGCCGTGCGCATCGGCTCGGGCGACAATCGCGGGCTTCGCCTGGTCTGGGATTTCGGTTCGGGCGAGGGGCTGGTGGCGATCGTCTCGGGCCGGACGCTCGCCTTCGACATGATGCCCGACCATTGGCGCAAGGCCGGCCTGCAGGAACTTCGCCTGACCGACGGCACGTTGATCGGCGGCACCAATGAGACGCGGTCGACTGCCGACGGGGGCGGCAGCGATCCCATTATCGCGCTGGAAGTCGGCTCGGAACGCTACCCGCTCGTGGTCTCGCTCGCGATCCCGTTCAGCACGGTGTGGAAGGACTACGAGGACCTCGTCTTCTACGCCCGTATCGGCGGCACCCTGGTCGCCGTTTTCGCCGCCCTGCTTGCGATCGTCGCCGCGTTCCGCGGTCCCGGCCGCGTCAACGAGCTGGAAAAGGGATTGCGGCGCCGCGAATTCGTCGCCTACTACCAGCCGATCATCGACATCAAGACCGGGCGGCTCAAGGGCTGCGAGGCGTTGATCCGGCGGATCGCGCCCGACGGCACGGTCATCCCGCCGGGCGCCTTCATCGCGGTGGCCGAGGCCACCGGGCTTGCGGTGCCGATGACGCGTCAGTTGATGGAGCGCATCCGCGAGGATCTCAGCGATGCCTATTTCGAGCGCCCGAACCTGACCGTCTCCATCAATTTGTTTCGCAATCACCTGGAATCGCTGGCGATCGTCGACGACATAAGGGACATCTTCGACAAATCGAAGATCCGCTACCGGCAACTCGTGTTCGAATTGACCGAACGCCAGCCGATCTCCAACATGACACGGGCGAAGGCGGTGATCCGCAGCATCCACTCGCTCGGCGCCGCCGTCGCGCTCGACGATGCCGGCACCGGCCACAGCGGTCTGGCCAGCATCCAGGAACTCGGCATCGACTGTCTCAAGATCGACAAGCTGTTCGTCGACGGGCTCGACACCAACCGTTTCGCCTCGCCGATCATCGAATCGCTGGTTCGTCTCGCCCACCATCTGCAGATGACGGTCGTCGCCGAAGGTATCGAGCGCGCCGAACAGCTCGACAAGCTGAAGGAACTCGGCATCGACTACGCCCAGGGCTATCTGTTTGCCCCGCCGCTGCCGGCACGCCTCTACGTGGAACTGGTCGACAGCCTCGAACCGCTCCGCCACGGTCCGCTGGTCGAGCCGATGGAGATCGACTTCGCCGAAGACGGCAACACCGGCGGCCGGCGGGCGGCTTAGGCCGTATTCCCGAAAGTGGGAATCGATTTTCGGATAAGAATACGCGACAAAAGAAACAGATAGAGCGCTTTCAGCGATCTAAAAAAAACGCGCAGGCACACTACACGACACAGCAGCGTATTTCCGTCCGGCCGGTTTTTCCGGTTTAGGGATTTTGGGATGGTTTCGATCCCTCTTCCGTCGTCATTGCCCGCTTTATGCGGGCAATCCAATGGCCTTTCAACACTCAGAAGCGCTTGAGTTCTTTCGCCACTGCGTTGGCAAGTTGATGGGCCAATGGACCACCCGGACAAGCCGGGTGGTGACGAAGGAGAGGTGGTGGTGATGACGTTTGTGTCGTGTAGTGTGGCGCTCCAGCTCGCCGGCCGTCCAATAGCGCCGAACCCGATTTCGTCCCCCGCCACACCGATTGCACCGTCCCCCCAGCTATGCGACGTTTGGCCAAATTGTGTGCCGGCAAAACCGGCGCCTTGTCGACAGGGGAAACGCCATGGACGGCGAGCCAGAAAACCGCGGCGATCTCGATGATGCCGCGCTGTTTTTCCACCAATACCCGACGCCCGGAAAGCTCGAAATCCAGGCCACCAAGCCGCTCGGCAACCAGCGCGATCTGGCGCTGGCCTATTCGCCGGGCGTGGCCGCGCCGTGCCTGGCCATTGCCGAGGAGCCGGCCGAGGCTTCCCGATACACCGCCCGCGGCAATCTCGTTGCGGTGATCTCGAACGGCACCGCCGTGCTCGGCCTCGGCGCCATCGGCCCGCTCGCCTCCAAGCCGGTCATGGAGGGTAAGGCGGTCCTGTTCAAGAAGTTCGCCGGCATCGATGTCTTCGACATCGAGGTCGATGCCAATGATGTCGACCGCATGGTCGAGGTCGTGGCGGCGCTGGAGCCGACTTTCGGCGGCATCAACCTTGAGGACATCAAGGCGCCGGAGTGCTTTCAGGTCGAGCGCCGGCTGCGCGAACGCATGAACATACCGGTCTTCCACGACGACCAGCACGGCACCGCGATCATCGTCGCCGCGGCCATATTGAACGGCCTGGAGTTCGCCGGAAAAGAGCTTGAGACGGCCAAGCTCGTCGTCTCCGGCGCGGGTGCGGCGGCGCTCGCCTGCCTGCACGTGCTGGTGCTCCTTGGCGCAAGGCAAGAGAACATCTGGATCACCGACATCAAGGGCGTCGTCCATGACGGCCGCACGGAGGAAATGGACGAGTGGAAGGCGGTCTACGCGCAGAAGACCGACAAGCGCACGCTCGGCGACGTGATCGCCGGCGCCGACATCTTCCTCGGCCTGTCGGCCGCCGGCGTGCTCAAGCCGGAGATGGTGCGCGACATGGCCAGGCGACCGCTGATCCTGGCGCTCGCCAATCCGGTGCCCGAGATCATGCCCGAGGAGGCGCTGGCGATGCGGCCGGACGCGCTGATCTGCACCGGCCGCTCCGACTACCCGAACCAGGTCAACAACGTCCTCTGCTTTCCTTACATCTTCCGCGGCGCCCTCGATGTCGGCGCCACCACCATCAATGACGAGATGAAGCTTGCCGCGGTCAAGGCGATTGCCGAACTCGCCCGCGAGGAGCCGTCCGAGGTCGTGGCCCGCGCCTATGGCGGCGTCGCCCAGCCCTTCGGCCCGGAGAGCCTCATTCCGAGCCCGTTCGACCAGCGGCTGATCCTGAGAATCGCGCCGGCGGTGGCGCAGGCGGCGATGGAGACCGGCGTTGCCGGCCGGCCGATTGCCGATTTCAACGCCTATATGGACCGCCTCAACCGGTTCGTGTTCCGCTCCGGACTGTTGATGAAGCCGATCGTCGCCGGGGCGAAACGCGCGCCCAAGCGGGTGATCTATGCCGACGGCGAGGACGAGCGGGTGCTGCGCGCCTGCCAGGTGCTGATCGAGGAGCGTATCGCCGAGCCGATACTGGTCGGCCGCCCCGGGATCATCGAGCGCGCCTGCGAGAAATTCGGCCTGAAGATCCGTCCCGGCGACGACCTCGCCGTCGTCGATCCGCATGACGATCCGCGCTATCGGGATTACGTCGATCTCTATTTCGATCTCGTCGGCCGCAAGGGCGTGACGCCGGAAGCGGCGCGGGTGATCGTCCGCACCAACGCAACCGTCATCGCCGCGCTGGCCGTCAGGCGCGGCGACGCCGACGTCGCCATTTGCGGCCTCGACGGCCGCTTCGCCCGACACTTACGCGACATTCGCGGCATTATCGGGCTGGCGCCGGGCATGGGCGATTTCTCCGCGCTCAGCCTCTTGTTGTCGAGCCGGGGCGCGGTCTTCATGACCGACACCTATGTGACGATCGACCCCTCGCCGGAGGAAATCGCCGAAACCACGATCAGCGCTGCGGCGCATATCCGCCAATTCGGCATCGAGCCGAAAGTGGCGCTACTGTCGGAATCGAATTTCGGATCGCGCGAGACGCCGTCGGCGGCGAAGATGCGTGCGGCGCTGGACATCCTGAATGAGCGGGCGCCCGACCTGGAGGTCGACGGCGAAATGCACGGCGACTCGGCGCTCGCGGAAAACCTGCGCAATCGCGTCATGCCCTCGTCGCGGCTGCGCGGCGAGGCCAATCTCCTGGTCTTCCCCTCGCTGTCGGCCGCCAATATCGCGCTCGGCCTCGTCAAGGTGATGACCGATGCGCTTCACATCGGCCCGATCCTTCTTGGCGGCGCGCTGCCCGCCCACATCCTCACGCCCTCGGTGACCTCGCGCGGTGTCGTCAACATGTCGGCGCTCGCCGTGGTCGAAGCCCAGGCCATGGCGGACATGCGGCAGCTCCCGACGCTCTAATGACGGCGCCGGCCCATTGCGCTGGCCGGGCAGCCGGCCTATTTGGATTGACGACGCTTGCGAAACGATAGTCACATCACATCGCCCATCGAGGAGGCACAATGACCGCGACGCAGAAGACGCCGATCGAGCTTTTTTTCTGGCCGACGCCGAATGGCTGGAAAATCTCCATCATGCTCGAAGAGCTCGGCGTTCCCTACACCGTGAACTACGTCAACATCGGCAAGGGCGAACAGTTCGAACCGGCCTTCCTGGCGATTTCGCCGAACAATCGGATGCCGGCGATCGTCGATCCGGAAGGTCCCGGCGGCGAACCGATATCGGTGTTCGAATCCGGTGCGATCCTGCTCTATCTCGGCCGCAAGTTCGGCAAGTTCTATCCCGCCGACGAGCGGGCGCGGGTCGTGGTCGAGGAATGGCTGATGTGGCAGATGGGCGGGCTCGGGCCGATGGCCGGCCAGGCGCACCATTTCCGCCAATACGCGCCCGAACAGGTGCCTTACGCGATCGAGCGCTACACCAAGGAGGTCAACCGGCTCTACGGCGTCATGAACACGCGCCTTGGCGACCACGAATTTCTTGCCGGCGACTATTCGATCGCCGACATGGCCTCGATCGGCTGGGTCAAGCCCCATGAGCGCCAGGGCCAGGACCTTAATGACTTCCCGAACTTGAGGCGCTGGTTTGAGGCCATGCTCGCCCGCCCCGCCGTCGAAAAAGGCTTGGCGCTCGGCATCGAAAAGCGCATGGACCTGGCCAAGGACAAGGAGGCGCAATCGGTGCTGTTCGGCCAGCAGGCGCGGAGCTGATCCGCCGCCCGTCGGGCCGCGGGCAGGGCCTTTTTCCCGGCGGTTTATCGAAGAAGCCTATGCCCTCGGGGAGGAGGCGGGTGCGGGCGACCTATTGAGGGGTCATCTCCGACAAGGTCCAGTCCCGCGTCTCGATATCGACGATCCGCCACTCTGCCCGCGCGTTCCGCTTGAGGACGAAAACGAGCCGGTTCGGCTGCCCGAAATTCCGGAACGTGACCCGGACGAACGCGGTGCCGCGGAGCGGGCGGAAATCGGGATCGGAGGCGATCCGAAGCCTGCTGATCTCGGCATCCTGGCCGTTATAGAGCGGATCGAAGCCGAGCCGGCCCGGATCGGCGCTCGCTGCGGCGCGGGCATCGAAATAGGCCCGTGCGGCCGGCCGTCCCAGGATCGGCGGCGTGGTGCCGGCAAAGGCGCGGGCGTGCGCGCGGTAGAGCTGGCGGACCAGCGCGACGGCATTCTCGTCGGCGCGGGATACATCGGGCGGGACGGCGAGGGACATCGCTGCCGCGATGACGGCGATAACGGCCGCATAAATAGTCGCCTTGACCGGCGCCGTCCGGCGTTTTTCTCTTTGCATTTCTGCCGCTCCGATACTGGTTGTTGGGTCAATCGGTTTTCGGCGCCCGAACTTCGATCTTTGCCGGATCGGCCGCTCAGTTCGCCCGGGTCCAGACCTGGCCGCGGCAGATAATGCCGCCGAGCACGCAGCCCGAAAGCTTCAGCTTGTCGGCGCCCTGTTCGCTGACCTTGCCGTCATAGGTCTTGCCGTCTTTATAGTTATAGAGCTTGCCGGTGTACTGGCCGCCGCCGCTGGACGTGATGTTCCAGATCATCCGGATCCCTTTTACGGGGCGACTGCGGAGCGAGGCCTTGGGGTTCTGCGAATCCTTCGGATTGCCCTTGGCCCAGACGACGATGCCGCACATCTTGGCGCCGCAAGGGGCGATTCTGACCTTGGTCTGGCCGGATTCCGACAGCCAAGTGCCGGTGATGTCGGCCGCGGCCGCCGATGCCGAAAGAATGACGGCCGCCGTCGCGGCAATCACGATGGTCCTGATCATGAACGTCTCGCCCCGGTTACCGCACCGGTCATGCGGAGCCGATTTCGCCAAATTCTACCAAGAATACGCTTGATGCAAAGAGCGCGTCTTCCCGAAAAGCGCAGCCGCGGGCTTGATCTAGGGCAATCGCATTTGGTCAGTCGGCTTCGGCGCAACGCCCTTCTTGCGATGGCCGTGGAAAACGGCCGGCTGCGCACGGCCTCCAAAGCCCTCTCCCCTCTGGGGAGAGGGTTGGGTGAGGGGAAAAAAAGAAAGTCCGTCACCCTCACCCGACTTCGACCAGAGGTTCGGCTTCGCCTCACCGGGTCTTCGTATCCCTCTCCCTCAAGGGAGAGGGAAAGATCCGTCGTCACCTCATATGCGATTCCCCTGGGGTTTGAACCGGGGCAGGAACCGACTTTCGGACAAGAATACACCAGGAGCAAAAATGCATACTCCTCGGGATTTGAAAGCTGTTCTTTCACCGAACAAACTGCGCAGGGTTACCAAACCCTGATGGTTTACAAATCATTCTTAGTGGAACCGCACGGTATTTCCAGTGTTTTCGGGGCGTCCATCAATAACGGAAAGTAAATTTTACGAATAATTTGAATTTCTTTCGAGAAAAATTAATCTCGTTGTTTAACCGGAGATTCAAAGCGGACAAGCAACACTCCCGCTATCGAATGGACGACCGCCAGAACGGGGAAAGAGCCGGAAGAACGCCGGCGAATTCCAGGAGATCGCAAGGGGAGCAGCATAATGGCCCGTTTTGAAATCGCCGAAGCCGGACTTGCCGCAATGGGCGCGCAGAATGTCGATGGAGACGCCTTTTTTCGGCTCGGGATCATGTATTCGACCGGCCGCACCGTCGACATCGATCTGATCGCCGCCCACAAATGGTTCAATCTCGCCGTCTTCAAGGGCAATGGCGAGGCGGCACGCTATCGCCGGGAGATCGCCGCCGAGATGAGCCATGCGGACGTCGCCCTGGCCCAGCGTGAAGCTCGCGAATGGCTGCGCACGAACTGACCGGACCATCGGCACGGTCGCGCGTCGCCGGCGCGGATATCGGCCCTGCGCTGCGGCACCGCCCGACCGGTCGCACCGAGGAGTGATCGCGCCATGGCTCGACTTGATCTCGCCGAAAAGCAGGTGCTGGTCGTCGATGACAGCCTGTATATGCGCCAGATCCTGCGCCAGTTGCTTTCCGGCCTGGGCATCCGTCGGGTTATCGAGGCCGAGGGCGGCCGCGAGGGCTACGCGCTGTTCAAGTCGCGATCGCCCGATATCGTCATCACCGACTGGGTCATGCCGGATTGCGACGGGCTGGCCCTCACAAGGAAGATCCGGACCGCGAAATCGGGCAGCGACATCTACGTGCCGATCATCCTGATGAGCGGCCACTGCGAGCGCGCCCGCGTTATCGAGGCGCGCGATGCCGGGATCACGGAGTTCCTGAGCAAGCCGGTTTCCGCCAAGGCCCTGTTCGACCACATCGTCGCCTGCATCACCAGGCCGCGCGAGTTCGTGAAGACGAAGACATTCTTCGGTCCCGACCGGCGGCGGTTCGTCTTTCCGGATTATCACGGCAAGGAGCGGCGCGGCGCCGAAACTGAAGGCGCCGATGGTGAAGCCGGCGCCGATGGTGAAGCCGGCGCCGGCGAGAACCGGGACGAACCCGCCAATGCCGATGCCACGGCGAACAATGCCGACAATGCCGAGGCCACGCCGGCGGAGACGGACGGCAATTCCGCCGCCTGATCATCTGAATTCACCAGAAACGGAGCAGTTTCAGGCGCCGCCGGACGCGCGGGCTGCCCGCCGCGCCCGCGCGGTTGGACGTTGACGCCATCCCGGGGCGTTGCTAGGGATTTCGCCACCGGAGACGTGGCCGAGTGGCTGAAGGCGCTCCCCTGCTAAGGGAGTATACGTTGAAAGCGTATCGTGGGTTCGAATCCCACCGTCTCCGCCATCCGCTTTCGGTCCATTCTGGACACATGGTTTACGGATGATACCGGAGAGATTGTTTACACTTTCTCCGGTGCGAATGGGTTTTTGGCGGGTTCGA
>JANQEG010000104.1 GCA_028278505.1 Rhodobiaceae bacterium | reverse complement strand
TCGAACCCGCCAAAAACCCATTCGCACCGGAGAAAGTGTAAACAATCTCTCCGGTATCATCCGTAAACCATGTGTCCAGAATGGACCGAAAGCGGATGGTGGGCGGTGACAGGTTCGAACTGCCGACCCCTTGGGTGTAAACCAAGTGCTCTTCCAGCTGAGCTAACCGCCCGATCAACCGATCCCGGGGGCCTGCAAAGCCCCGACCGCAACGCCGGTGTCGTTAAAGCAGTACAAAACGGGAAAAACAAGGCGGATTCGGCGCAAAGAATCCCAACACTACGCCCATCACTCGGCACGTCGACTGCCGATCGGACAAAGGTCTACGCCAACCCTATGTTTGGCATTTCAGTCGCTTTGCTCGTAATCTAGGAAAAAAGAACGGCGTTGGACAGAAAAACGGGGGCGACCAATGGAGCGCGTTCGGCATTTTCTTTGCATTGGGGTCGTTGTGCTCGGCGTCGCGTTTGGCGCGTCGTTGCCGGCCCAGGCACAAAGCCCATTCGGCGATGAGGAGTTCGAAAAATGCGTCGAAATCCTCGGCATCCAAGTGCTGTTTCCGATCGCCGGAGGTGGAAACGTCGCTGAAAATGTCTCCAAGCTGCGTGCTGCCGTCGAGGCGCGCGCCGCATGGATAGAAGGTGCGCTGGAGAACATCAGGGCGGACTATCGCCTCGCTTCCGACATGGGCGATCTCGGTGTCCATGCGGCGACCTACATGGAGGCGGCGATCGAGGAATTCCCGCTCCTGGACGCGGAATTGAAGCGCCTAAAAAGGGAAATCCCGTGCTGGCAGCATTTGGAGCGTCTGCTCAAGCTGGCGAAGCTGAAAAAGCCGCCGCCCGGCCGCACGACGATCCTGCCCGGAGACCCGCCGGCGCCGTTTGACCCGGATCCCTATGGCATTCGGGAGATTTTCGACCTTGCAAAGACCTATTTCGATCGGCGCGCCGAAGAACTGGACAAGATCGAAAAAACCGCAAACCGGAACAAACGCAACATCATTGCCGAACTCGAGAACCGCGGCGAGACGGAAAGGCTGACGGAACTTGTCCGCCTTCTGGATGAAGACACGATTTCCGAGCCGCTGTCTGAGCCGCAACTTGTCACCCGCACAGGTGGCCCTGCACAAATATACATAGGCATGGGTGTCGGCGGCTTTTTTCCGGGCGATACCGACCTCGTGCCGTTCAATCAGTACGTGCCGGGCGAAACCGGCTACACGATCTCCGTTGAGCCCGGTGTGCGCTTCGAAAACGTCTTCGGTCAGGTGGACGTCGATGTCGGGTTGCTTCTCGAATATAGCCGATCCCCGCTCAAGACCGTGGCCAATGTCGGCGGCGGCCGGGGCCCGATAACGGGGCAAGTGGAACAGTTCGGCATTCAGCCAACCGTCCGCCTCACATCCGCGATCAACGACTATCTGGACATCAGCTTCGAGATTGGCGGCGGCGTCCGGCGGGAGCGGTTCAAGATCGATGGTGCCGCAACCCTGACCGGCTGGCCGGGCACATGGCACGTTGGCGGCAGTCTGATGATGAAACCGCCTCAGCTCCCGAACGTTCGCATCGGCCCTTCGATCAGCTTCGCGCAAACCTTCGGCTTGGACGGAGCAACACTGCGCGGACGGTTCTTCAGAACGAGCACGCGTTCGGAAATCCGAGCTCAGGTTCATCTCATCCTTTTGCGGCGGGTGGTCATCCTCCGGGAAGATCAATAATACCAGGGGCAGACAATTGTGACTCATCTGATGGGTCAGTAATATCTGCCCTTGGTATAACCTCCGCACCCGCCAAACACGAAAAAGCCCCGCGCCGGCGGCGCGGGGCGTTGCAGCAAAGGGCGCCGCAATTTCAGTTGATCGCGTCCTTCAGGCCCTTGCCCGCCTTGAACTTCGGCGATTTCGACGCCGGAATCTGCATCGGCTCGCCGGTGCGTGGATTGCGGCCCTGGCTCGCCGCCCGGTGGGCGACGGAGAAATTGCCGAACCCAGTGATCCGCACTTCACCGCCCGCTTTCAGTGTCGCGGTAACGGCGTCGAACAGCGCATCGACCGCCTTGCCCGCATCCGCCTTGGTCAAGCCGGCGCCTTCGGCCACCGCGCCAATCAATTCGCTCTTGTTCATTGTCAAACCTTCCTTCTTCTGCGGGCGCGGCCGACGAATCAGCCGCGGCTCCGGATTTCTGAAAAGTCGGGGGAATCGCCGCCGAAAGCAAGTCGAAAAGCGCAGAAATCCGCTGTTTTTCGCCGATTTACGGCAAAACGGGCGGCGCCTTGCAGGTGCCGCCCGTCGAATTGTCGCAAAATGTGACTATTTTCCTGATCAATGCGCCCTGAGCGTTGCCGATGATTCGTCCTCGGCAACCACCGCATTGTCGCCGGCGGCGACCTCTTCGCCGCTCCATTCGATCGATTCGGGCACGTCGACCAGGGCGTGCTGGATCACTTCGTCCATGCGCGAGACCGGGATGATGTCCAGGCTCTCCTTCACCGCATCGGAGATCTCGGCCAGGTCCTTGGCGTTTTCCTCCGGGATCAGCACCTTCTCGATGCCGCCGCGCAGCGCCGCCAGCAGCTTCTCCTTCAAGCCGCCGATCGGCAGCACCCGGCCGCGCAGGGTGATCTCGCCGGTCATCGCCACGTCGCGGCGCACCGGTATCCCGGTCATCACCGAGACGATCGCCGTCACCATGGCCACGCCCGCCGACGGGCCGTCCTTCGGCGTCGCCCCTTCGGGCACGTGCACGTGGATGTCGCGCTTTTCGAACATCGGCGGCTCGATGCCGAAATCGACCGCCCGCGAGCGGACGTAGGACGCCGCCGCCGAGATCGATTCCTTCATCACGTCGCGCAGATTGCCGGTGACGGTCATCTTGCCCTTGCCGGGCATCATCACGCCCTCGATGGTCAGCAGTTCGCCGCCGACCTCGGTCCAGGCAAGTCCGGTGACGACGCCGATCTGGTCCTCCATTTCGGCCTGGCCGTAGCGGAAGCGCGGCACGCCGAGGAAATCCTCGACATTGTCGTCGGAAACGGTGATCTCGGTCTGGTCGGAGGTCAGCAACTCCTTCACCGATTTGCGCGCCAGCGTCGAGATCTCGCGCTCCAGATTGCGCACCCCGGCCTCACGCGTGTAGCGCCGGATCAGCGTCTGCAGCGCCGCGTCGTCGATGGTGAACTCCTCGGCGTCGAGGCCGTGATTGCCGACCGCCTTGGGGATGAGGTGGCGCCGCGCGATCTCCACCTTCTCGTCCTCGGTGTAGCCGGCGATGCGGATGATCTCCATGCGGTCCATCAGCGGCGGCGGGATGTTGAGGGTGTTCGCCGTGGTCACGAACATCACGTTGGAAAGGTCGTACTCGACCTCCAGATAGTGATCCATGAAGGTCGAGTTCTGCTCCGGGTCGAGCACTTCCAGGAGCGCCGACGACGGATCGCCGCGGAAGTCCATGCCCATCTTGTCGATCTCGTCGAGCAGGAACAGCGGGTTGGTCTTCTTGGCCTTGCGCAGCGACTGGATCACCTTGCCCGGCATCGAGCCGATATAGGTGCGCCGATGGCCGCGGATCTCGGCCTCGTCGCGGACGCCGCCGAGCGACATGCGGACGAATTCGCGGCCCGTGGCCTTGGCGATCGACTTGCCGAGCGAGGTCTTGCCGACGCCGGGCGGGCCGACCAGGCACAATATCGGCCCCTTCAGCTTGTTGGCGCGCTGCTGCACGGCGAGATATTCGACGATCCGTTCCTTGACCTTCTCCAGGCCGTAATGATCGTCGTCGAGCACCTTTTCGGCGAAGCCGAGATCGATCTTGATCTTCGACTTGCGGCCCCAGGGAATGCCGAGCAGCCAGTCGAGATAGTTGCGGACCACCGTCGCCTCGGCCGACATCGGGCTCATCTGCCGCAGCTTTTTCAGCTCGGCAATGGCCTTCTCCCGCGCCTCCTTCGACAGCTTGGTCTTGCGCACCTTGTCCTCGAGCTCGGCCATCTCGTCGCGGCCGTCATCGCCGTCGCCGAGCTCCTTCTGGATCGCCTTCATCTGCTCGTTGAGATAATATTCGCGCTGGGTCTTCTCCATCTGCCGCTTGACCCGGCTGCGGATGCGCTTTTCGACCTGCAGCACGGAGATCTCGCTCTCCATGAAGGACAGCACCTTCTCCAGCCGTTCGGTGACGCTGAAGATGGCGAGGATTTCCTGCTTTTCCGGGATTTTGACGGCCAGATGCGAGGCGACCGTGTCGGCGAGCTTCGAATAGTCGTCGATCTGGTTGATCGCGCCGAGCACTTCGGGCGAGACCTTTTTGTTGAGCTTGACGTAGTTCTCGAACTCGGTGACCACCGAGCGCGCCATCGCCTCGGCCTCGACCTGGTTGGCGAACTGGTCGTCGACGGCCTCGGCGGCGGCCTCGAAATAGTCGCTGCGGTCGGTATAGCCGATGATCCTGGCGCGGCCGACGCCCTCGACCAGCACCTTGACCGTGCCGTCCGGCAGCTTCAGCAATTGCAGCACGCTGGCAATGGTGCCGACGGGGAAGATCGCGTCCGGCGCGGGATCGTCGTCGCTGGCGTTCATCTGGGTTGCGAGCAGGATCTGCTTGTCGACCTGCATCACCTCTTCCAGAGCCCGGATCGACTTTTCGCGGCCGACGAACAGCGGCACGATCATGTGCGGAAAGACGACGATATCCCTGAGCGGCAGAACGGGCAGCACCTCGGTCGTTGCCGAGCCGGAGGCCTGCGGAGTGTCTGCGGTCATGTTTCTATCCCTTGTTCGGGCCGGGCGATTGCCGGGGCGCCGTCGCTGGACCTGCGCTCCGCGGCGCCCCGAGAAAGGCGGCGGCCCCTCATCGCATCGACCCGTTTCCGTGTCGGTTTCGTCCGGGAGGACCAACAATAGGTGGGCGCCACCCGGGGCAGTGTCAAGCGCGGGCGGGCGATCGCGGCACTGTACCGCTGCCGCTGCCGCTACCCTCAGAGACGGGCGACTCACTGCTTACGACGAAAAAGCGGCAGAAACGCGCCGCCCGGCCGGCCTCAGGCGCTGGCTTCGCTGCTCTCGTCGCTGCGGTCGGTGTAGATGTAGAGCGGCCGCGCATTGCCGCCGACGACGTCGTCGGAAATGACGACCTCCTCGACCCCTTCGAGCGCGGGCAGGTCGAACATGGTGTCGAGCAGGATCGATTCCAGGATCGACCGCAGGCCGCGGGCCCCGGTCTTGCGCTCGATCGCCTTCTTGGCGACGGCCCTGAGCGCATCCTCGTGGAAGCCGAGCTCAACGTCCTCCATCTCGAACAGGCGCTGATACTGCTTGACCAGCGCGTTCTTCGGCTCGGTCAGGATCTGGATCAGCGCGTCCTCGTCGAGGTCCTCGAGCGTCGCCACCACCGGCAGCCGGCCGACGAATTCCGGGATCAGGCCGAACTTCAGCAGGTCTTCCGGCTCGACCTCGCGGAACACTTCGCCGGTCTTGCGGTCTTCCGGCGACGACACCGGCGCGCCGAAGCCGATCGAGGCGGCCTTGCCGCGCGCCGAGATGATCTTTTCAAGCCCGGCGAAGGCGCCGCCGCAGATGAACAGGATGTTGGTGGTGTCGACCTGCAGGAATTCCTGCTGCGGATGCTTGCGCCCGCCCTGCGGCGGCACGCTGGCGATCGTGCCCTCCATGATCTTCAGGAGCGCCTGCTGCACGCCCTCGCCCGACACGTCGCGGGTGATCGAGGGGTTGTCCGATTTGCGTGAAATCTTGTCGACCTCGTCGATGTAGACGATGCCGCGCTGCGCCCGTTCGACGTTGTAGTCGGCCGATTGCAGCAGTTTCAGGATGATGTTCTCGACGTCCTCGCCGACATAACCGGCCTCGGTCAGCGTCGTCGCATCGGCCATGGTGAACGGCACGTCGAGGATGCGGGCGAGCGTCTGCGCCAGCAGCGTCTTGCCGCAGCCGGTCGGCCCGATCAGCAGGATATTCGACTTGGCCAGTTCGACGTCATTGTTCTTGGCGGCGTGGTTGAGGCGCTTGTAGTGGTTGTGGACGGCGACCGAAAGCACGCGCTTGGCGTGTTCCTGGCCGATGACATAGTCGTCGAGCACCCGGCAGATCTCGACCGGCGTCGGCACGCCGTCGCGCGACTTGACCAGCGAGGACTTGTTCTCCTCGCGGATGATGTCCATGCACAGTTCGACGCATTCATCGCAGATGAAGACGGTCGGGCCGGCGATGAGCTTGCGGACCTCGTGCTGGCTCTTGCCGCAAAAGGAGCAGTAGAGCGTGTTCTTCTGGTCGCTACCGCTTGATTTGCTCATTCGCTTCGACTCCGCTTCTCTGGTGAGGCGCGCTCAAGACGGCCTTGATCCCACCGTGCGGGTGTCCCGCCCAACGCCATCATTGCCGGCCGTTCGGCCGACCCGTTCCGGCTATCCTCACCGACTTCCTCGAATCCAATCATGCTATCGGGTAAAGATTCAAGAGAAACTTAACGCCACCGTCCCTTCATCCAAGATTGCGCGCCCCTTTATCGCGACATTCGGCAAGACATCGCCGTGATGATTTTGCGTCGCCGACCGCCCGATCACTTCTCCTCTTCGCTGCCCTCGAGCGCCAGACGCGTCGTGATCACCTTGTCGATAATGCCGAAATCCTTGGCCTGATCGGAGGTCATGAAGTAATCGCGATCGAGCGTCTGTTCGATCGTCTCATGGGTCTGGCCGGTGTGCTCGACATAGACCTCGTTGAGCCGCCGCTTCATCTTGATGATGTCCTCGGCGTGGCGCTCGATGTCGGACGCCTGGCCCTGGAAGCCGCCGGAGGGCTGGTGCACCATGATGCGCGCATTGGGCACGGCGAAGCGGTGCTCCTTCTCGCCGGCGGCCAAAAGCAACGAACCCATCGACGCCGCCTGGCCGATGCAAAGGGTTGCCACCGGCGGCCGGATGAACTGCATGGTATCGTAGATGCCGAGCCCGGAGGTGACGACGCCACCCGGCGAGTTGATGTACATGTTGATTTCTTTTTTCGGATTCTCCGCCTCCAGAAAAAGCAGCTGGGCGACGATCAGGCTCGCCATGTGATCCTCGATCGGCCCGGTGACGAAGATGATCCGCTCCTTCAGGAGCCGCGAGAAGATGTCGTAGGCGCGCTCGCCGCGATTGGTCTGCTCGACCACCATCGGCACGAGCTGATTGGTCAGGAGGTCGACGGGATCTTTCATATGGCCTCTGCCTCTGCGGAATTTACGGCCGGCGCGCGAACGCCGGCGGCGGGAATCGTTGAACTGCCGCGTTGAGTCGCGACAATAACGGCGGATTGCGCGCGCGCAAGCTCTGCGGCGCAATGATCCGTTGACAACCTTAATGGTGGCCGTCCTGCCGGGAAAACCATCGAAAAATATGGCCGCCGCAAGGCGTCCGACGGGACCGGTCATCACCACTCATTTAAGATCGCCGGGCCTTAACGAAAAGGGCCGGCGCGCGGCCGGCCCGTCTTCCCGATCACCGACGACGCCCGTCAATGGTCATGGTCATGGTGATGGTGGCCGTCATCGGACTCCATGTCGGCAAAAAGCTCGTCCTTCGACACGGTCTTGTCGTTGACCTTGACCAGTTCGAGCAGGAAGTCGATCACCTTCTCCTCGAAGATCGGCGCCCGGACGCTGGCCACGGCCTCGGGGTTCTTCTGATAGAATTCCCAGACCTGCTGTTCCCGGCCGGGGAAACTGCGCGCCTGCTCGATGATGGCCCGCTGGACCTCGTCGTCGTTGACCTTGATGCCGTTCTTGTCGCCGATCTCCGCCAGCACCAGGCCGAGCCGCACCCGCCGTTCGGCGATCCCGCGGTATTCCTCCCGCGCCTTCTCTTCGGTCGTGTCCTCGTCCTCGAACGAATTGCCGGAACGTTCCAGATCGGATTCGACCTCGCGCCAGATGTTCTTGAACTCGTCGTCGACCATGGTCGGGGGCAGCTCGAATTTGTGCATCTCGTCGAGCGCGTCGAGCAGCATGCGCTTCACCTTCTGACGGCTGGCGGCATCGTATTCCGACTGGACCTGCCCCCTGATGATCTCGCGCAGCTTTTCCATCGACTCCAGGCCGAGGGTCTGGGCGAAATCGTCGTCCGGCACGGCGTCCTTCGGCGCCGATACGGCCTTGACGCTGACGTCGAACGTCGCCGCCTTGCCGGCGAGCTGCCGGGTGCTGTAATTATCGGGAAAAGTCACCTCGACGACCCGCTCGCTGTCCGCCTCCGCGCCGATAAGCTGGTCTTCGAAGCCGGGGATGAAATCGCCCGAGCCGAGAACGATATCGATGCCCTCGCCGGTACCGCCCTCGAACGGCTCGTCGTCGATCTTGCCGACGAAATCGATCGTCATCTGGTCGCCGGCCACCGCCGCGCCCGTCTTGGCCTCGTAGACGGCATTGGCCTTGTAGATCTTGTCGAGGCGGTCGTCGATCTCGTCCGCGCCCGGTTCGGCCATGAGGCGCTCGATCTCGATGGTGGCGAAGTCGCCGAGCGCGAAATCGGGCAGCACCTCGTATTTGATCGAGAATTCCAGGTCGGATTTGCCGGCCAGCACCTCGGCGGCTTCCGTCTCGTCCTCCGGCAGGGTGAACTGCGGCTGCATGGCCGGCTTTTCTTTGCGTTCGTCGATAACCTTGCGGCTCGATTCCATGACCGTCTTTTCGATCACTTCGGCCATCGCCGAGCGGCCGTAGATGCGGCGCAGATGGGCGACCGGAACCTTGCCCGGCCGGAAGCCGCGGATCTGCACCTGGTCCTTCAGCTCCGCCAGCCGCGCCAGCAGCTTGTCGTCCATATCCTTGGCCGGGATGGTGATCTTGAATTCGCGTCTAAGCCCCTCGGACAGGGTCTCCGTTACCTGCATGACTCCGCCTTCTTGAATACTGTCGTCCCGTCAATCTGCCTGGAGGTGCATGGCCGCTGGCCGGCCGTTTCCGGCGTGGTGCGGGCGGAGGGACTCGAACCCCCATGCCGTGAAGCACTGGATCCTAAATCCAGCGTGTCTACCAGTTCCACCACGCCCGCGACCCGTGATGCCGCCGAGCGGCGCCTCTATAGCACCCGATGTCAGGGGATCAAAGAGAAAAGCGGGATGGCGGTCAAGCATCCGGCCGGCGATCGCAAGCGCAGTTTGCGGCGGCCGCCGGTTTGGCGTCACGCCACCTCGACGATATCTCCTATGACGTCGCGCAAGGCCGGCGCCAAATCCTCGGCGATCAGGCCCGGCCCGATCGTTGCGGCGGCGGCACCGTGCATCCACACCGCCGCGCACGCCGCCTCGAACGCCGGCATGTGCTGGGCCAGAAGGCCGGCGATAATCCCGGCGAGCACGTCGCCGGAGCCGGCGGTGGCGAGCCAGCACGGCAGGTCCTCGGAGATCGCCGCGCGGCCCTTCGGCGCCGCGATCACCGTGTCCGGCCCCTTGAGCACCACGACCGCATGGGCGCGCGCTGCCGCCGCCCGCGCCCGTTCGAGCTTCGACAAGCCGCCGAGATCGGGAAAGAGCCGCGCGAATTCGCCCTCATGCGGCGTCAGCACCGGCGCCGTGCCGGCGCGTTCGGCGAGCGCAAAGAGCATTTCGGGATCGTCGGCGAAACTGGTTAGAGCATCGGCGTCGAGGACTGTTGCGCGTTCGCCGGCGAGCGCGGTTGCGGCAAGCGCCCGCGTCGTCGAGCCGATACCGGCGCCCGGCCCCAGCACCACCGCATTCTTGCGCTCGTCGCGCAGGATGTCGGCGAGCCCGTCGGCGTCCTCCATGCGCTGCAGCATGACCGCGGTCAGATGGGCCGCATTGACGGTCAGCGCGTCCGGCGGCGAAGCCAGCGTGACGAGCCCGGCCCCGGCGCGGAGCGCCGCGGTGGCGGCGAGCCGCGCGGCCCCGGTCCGGATCATCGGCCCGGAGACCACGACGGCGTGGCCGCGGCTATACTTGTGCATCTCCGCGCGCGGCCGCGGATAAGCCTCGCGCCACAATTGCGGCTGGTTGGCCGAGGTCATCGGCACGATCTCGCCGAGGATCTCGTCGCCGATGCCGATGTCGGCGATGCGCACCGCGCCGCAATGGTCGCGGCCCGGATAGATCAGATGGCCCGGCTTGCGGCGGAAGAAGGTGACGGTTTCGGCGGCCTTGATCGCGGTGCCGAGAACGGCACCGCTGTCGCCGTTGACGCCGCTCGGCAGGTCGACGGCGACGACGGTGGCGCCACCGCCATTCGCCGCAGCGATGATCTCGGCGCCGACGCCTTCGATCGGCCGCGCCAGCCCGGCGCCAAAAAGGGCATCGACGATGACATCCGCGCCGGCAGCGAAATCCGGCGTCAGCGGCGCCGGTTCCTCGCCGTAGCGCCGCGCGGCCTCGGCGGCGTCGCCGCGCAAGGCCTCGACGGTGCCGAGCAGGCCGAGGCGGACCGGATAGCCGCGGTCGCGCAGAATGCGCGCGGCGATGAAGCCGTCGCCGCCATTGTTGCCCGGCCCGGCCAGCACCGCGATCCTTGTGCCGAGCGGCGACTTGCCCGAGACCGCATCGGCGACCGCGCGCCCCGCCGCCTCCATCAGCTCTATGCCCGGCGTGCCGCGCTCGATCGTCAGCTTGTCGGCGCGCGCCATCTCGGCATTGGACAGGAGTTCAATCATATGTCGCCCCCGATAGTGCGCCGCACGACACCGCACCGGCGCCGGCCTGTGCTGTCGATCGATACGTTTCGAATAATACGCCCGGCAGGCGGGGGAACAAGGCCGATCGCGCGCCGCTTGCCGCACTGCACATTCGCGGTTTCGGCAGTTTTCGGGCGCCATGCGGCGGTGCCGGCGGCATGTGACAGGCACACTACACGACACAAATGTCATCACCACCACCTCTCCCTTGTCACCACCCGGCTTGTCCGGGTGGTCCATTGGCCCGTCCACTTGCCAATGCATTTGTGAAGAAATTCAAGCGCTTCTGAATGCCGGACGGCCATTGGATTGCCCGCATAAAGCGGGCAATGACGACGGAGGAGGGGTCAAAACCATCCCAAATTGCCTAAACGGGCAAACCCGGCAGGACGGAAATACGCTGCCGTGTCGTGTAGTGTGGTGACAGGATAGCGGCCGATATTCACTGCTTGTCTACGTGGCATTCTGCCTACAAATTAGGCAGAATTGGTCCGAAACGGCATTTGCGCCGGTGATCGGCCCCTCGGATTCGCGGCAATTGCTGCACTTGCGAAGACGATCGGCAACTGGCATGAACCGTGCTTCATGACGGGCACGGCGGCGGCGCACCGGTTCCGGGGCGCTGTTACGAGCGGCAGGGAAGCGAGACATGAAAAAAATCGAGGCGATCATCAAGCCATTCAAGCTGGATGAGGTGAAGGAGGCGCTGCAGGAGGTCGGTCTGCAGGGCATCACCGTGATCGAGGCAAAGGGATTCGGTCGCCAGAAGGGCCATACCGAGCTTTATCGCGGCGCCGAATATGTCGTCGACTTCCTGCCCAAGGTGAAGGTCGAAATCGTGCTGGGCGACGAAATGGTCGAGCGCGCCATCGACGCCATCCGCAACGCCGCGCAGACCGGCCGCATCGGCGACGGCAAGATATTCGTCTCCACCGTCGAGGATGCCATCCGCATTCGCACCGGCGAAACCGGTCTCGACGCCGTCTAGCCGGAGACGCCGCCGGCTCCGCCCGGACCCCGGCCACACCCACCCGGAAACCTGATCGATCGCGAACTCCCGAGAGGACCTTAAGATGACGACTGCCAGTGACGTCCTGAAAATGATCAGCGACAACGACATCAAATTTGTCGACCTTCGCTTCTCCGACCCGAAGGGCAAGATGCAGCACCTGACCATGGACGTCTCCACGGTCGATGAGGACATGTTTGCCGACGGCGTCATGTTCGACGGCTCGTCGATCGCCGGCTGGAAGGCGATCAACGAATCCGACATGACGCTGATGCTCGATCCGGAAACCGCCCATGTCGATCCGTTCTTCGCCCAGGCGACGCTGGCCGTCTTCTGTGACGTGCTGGAGCCGTCGACCGGCGAGGCCTATAACCGCGACCCGCGCACGACCGCCAAGAAGGCGGAAGCCTATCTGAAGGCGTCGGGCGTCGGCGATGCCTGCTATTTCGGCCCGGAAGCGGAATTCTTCATCTTCGACGACGTCCGCTTTTCCGCCGATCCCTATAACACCAGCTTCCAGCTCGATTCGGTCGAGCTGCCGACCAATATGGGTTCGGAATATGAGAGCGGGAATCTCGGCCACCGGCCGCGCACCAAGGGCGGCTATTTCCCGGTGCCGCCGATCGACTCGGCCCAGGACATCCGCTCCGAAATGCTGTCGGTGATGACCCAGATGGGCATCACGGTGGAGAAGCACCACCACGAGGTCGCCGCGGCCCAGCACGAACTCGGCATCAAGTTCGACACGCTGACCCGCAACGCCGACAAGATGCAGATCTACAAATATGTCGTGCACCAGGTCGCCCACGCCTACGGCAAGACCGCGACCTTCATGCCGAAGCCGGTGTTCGGCGACAACGGCACCGGCATGCACTGCCACCAGTCGATCTGGAAGGGCGACACGCCGCTTTTCGCCGGCAACCAGTATGCCGATCTGTCGGAGACCTGCCTCTACTATATCGGCGGCATCCTCAAGCACGCCAAGACCATCAACGCCTTCACCAACCCGACCACCAATTCCTACAAGCGTCTGGTGCCGGGCTATGAGGCGCCTGTGCTCTTGGCCTATTCGGCGCGCAACCGCTCGGCCTCCTGCCGCATCCCTTACGCGACCTCGCCCAAGGGCAAGCGCGTCGAGGTGCGGTTCCCCGATCCTTCCGCCAATCCCTATCTCGGCTTTGCGGCGATGCTGATGGCCGGCCTCGACGGCATCAAGAACAAGGTCCATCCGGGCGGCCCGATCGACAAGAACCTCTACGACCTGCCGCCGGACGAGCTTAAGGAAATCCCGACCGTCTGCGGTTCGTTGCGCGAGGCGCTCGATTCGCTCGACGGTGACCGCGACTTCCTGAAAGCCGGCGGCGTCATGGACGACGACCAGATCGACGCCTATCTCGAACTGAAATGGGAAGAGGTCTATCAGTTCGAGATGACCCCGCACCCGATCGAATTCGACATGTACTATTCGGTCTGATCGATCAGGATTAACGGATGACGGGGCGTCCTTGCGGGCGCCCCGTTTCGTTTGTGGCGGACGGATTGCCGTTCGTCAGAACACCAGGAAAACCGCCGTCAAGGCCATCAGAGCCAGCGACCGGCCGGCTGCGAATACAGCCGTTCGGGCGATCTGCTCGGCCCAGGAACGCCGCCGGAAACCGGCGTTCGATCGGGTCCTTGCACCGGCACCGACGCGCGCCTTGACACTCCTGCCGGCGGCTGCGGGCGGTGCCGCTGCATACGCTAACTCGATACTCATGGGCTTGAGGATACCGGCACGGGCGTAAAGGAGCGGTGAATCGATAGAGCCTTTCACGGCTTGCTTGAACCATTCTGGCGGAGCGATTTTGCGCCAAGGTCAAGCCGCGTCGCGCACGGCCATACCGGGCGTATGGTCAAGCGGCGCGGCGCAGGATTTGGCGCAAAAGCGCCCGTC
>JANQEG010000098.1 GCA_028278505.1 Rhodobiaceae bacterium | reverse complement strand
CAGTGCTTCCATCTCAGCCTCCTCAACAAAGAGGCCTCCTTAAGAATCCTTTCTTCTCCAAAAGGCAACAGCAATTTACTTAAATGCGATTCCCCTGCCCTTGCGGGGAGGGGTCAGGGGTGGGGGTCAAAAGACAAAAAGATCAACGATCGCGAAAACCACATGATGCGGAAGGACGCAATTCGAGTGACTTTAGTTTTTGACAGACACCCCCACCCGGCCGGCGCTGACGCGCCGTCCACCCTCCCCGCAAGGGGGAGGGTAGGCGCGCCCGGCTTCAGTGGCGATTATCCCCCACGCGCTCGTCATTCCCGCGAAGGCGGGAATCCAATAAGGCCTGACCACAAATACAGCCGGCTGCGCTTTGTCTCTAAAGCCCTCTCCCCTCTGGGGAGAGGGCCCCAGTGAGGGATCTTCATATGACAAATCCCATCACCCTCACCCGACTTCGACCAACGGCTCGGCTTCGCCTCACCGGGTCTTCGTGTCCCTCTCCCTTGAAGGGAGAGGGAAAGTCCCGTTGTCACCTCATATGCGATTCCCCTGCCCCCGAGGGAGAGGGCCGACGGAGCCGCTTACGTGACCCAGATACCCTCTTCCCCATGCTCTGAAGGAGCCTCAAATGGCTGACGCCTTTATCTATGACGCCGTCCGCACCCCGCGCGGCCGCGGCAAGACGGACGGCGCCCTGCACGAGGTGACGGCCTTGTCGCTCGCCGCCCAGGCGCTGTCCGCCATAAGCGACCGCAACGGCCTCGACACCAAACTCGTCGACGATGTCGTGCTCGGCTGTGTCGATCCGGTCGGCGAGGCCGGCGGCGACATCGCCCGCGCCGCGGCCCTGGCCGCCGGCTATAACCAGAAGGTGCCGGGCATGCAGATCAACCGCTTCTGCGCCTCCGGCCTCGATGCGGTCAACATGGCGGCCGCGCAGATCATGTCCGGCCAGCACGATATGGTGATCGGCGGCGGTGTTGAATCCATGAGCCGGATCGGCATCGGCGCCTCCGGCGGCGCCTGGCCGATGGACCCGCAGATCGCGGTGCCGTCCTATTTCATGCCGCAAGGCATCTCCGCCGATCTGATCGCCACCAAATACGGCTTTTCCCGCGACGACTGCGACGCCTATGCGGTGGAGAGCCAGAAGCGGGCGGCCGCGGCATGGAAGAAGAAGCGGTTCAAGAATTCGGTCGTCCCGGTCAAGGACATCAACGGCATGACCGTGCTCGACAGCGACGAGCATCTGCGCCCCGATACCGACATGCAGTCGCTCGGCAGCCTCAACCCCTCCTTCACGATCATGGGCGAGATGGGCGGCTTCGACGCGGTCGCGATCCAGGCCCATCCGGAAGTCGAGGAGATCAACCACGTCCACCATGCCGGCAATTCGAGCGGCATCGTCGACGGCGCCGCCGCCGTTCTGGTCGGTTCCAAGAAGGCCGGCAAGTCGGCCGGGCTGAAGCCGCGGGCGCGGATCAGGGCGTTCGCCAATATCGGCTCGGAGCCTGCGATCATGCTGACCGGCCCGGTCGACGTGACGGAAAAGCTGTTCAAGCGCGCCAGGATGGATTTCGGCGACATCGATCTTGTCGAGATCAACGAGGCGTTCGCCTCGGTCGTCCTGCGCTATCTGCAGGCCTTCGATCTCGATCCCAAGCGCGTCAACGTCAATGGCGGCGCGATCGCCATGGGCCATCCGCTCGGCGCCACCGGAACGATGATCCTCGGCACCGTGCTCGACGAATTGGAGCGGCGCGACAAGGAGACCGCGCTGGTGACGCTGTGCATCGGCGCCGGCATGGGCACGGCGACGATCATCGAGCGCATTTAGCACGCGCCGGAGGACAAAGAGATGGCTTACAGGAATTTCAAGGTCGAGACCGGCAGCGACGGCATTCTCGTCGCCATTTGGGACATGCCGGACCGCTCCATGAACGTCATCACCATGGAGGTGATGGACGAGTTGGAGAAGATCATCGAAGCGGTGGCCGGCGACGATGCCGTTAAGGGCGCCGTGATCACCTCCGGCAAGCCGGCCTTTTCCGGCGGCGCCGACCTCTCCATGCTGAACGGCCTGCTCGCCATCCTGCAGACGGAGAAGGCCAAGGCGAAGGGCGATCCCGGCAAGGCGGTTGCGCGGGTCTATGCCGAAGGCCGGCGCCTCACCGACATCTACCGGCGGCTGGAGACCTGCGGCAAGCCGTTCGTCGCCGCCTTGAACGGCACCGCGCTCGGCGGCGCCTTCGAACTGGCGCTCGCCTGCCATGCCCGCATCGCCGCCGACGATGACAGGATCAAGCTCGGCCTGCCCGAAGTGAAGGTCGGGCTGCTGCCCGGCGCCGGCGGCACCCAGCGCGTCGCCCGCATGGTCGATCTGCAGAACGCCCTGCAGATTCTTTTGCAGGGCCGCGAACTGCGCCCCGCCAGGGCGCAGGGGCTCGGTCTCGTCGATGCAATCGTGCCGAAGACGAGGCTCGTCGCCGAAGCGAAAAAGATGCTGAAGGCCGGCATCGACCCGGAGAAACCTTGGGACAAGGCGAAATTCCGTCTGCCCTCGGGCCCGGTCTATTCGCCGCAAGGGTTCCAGATCTTCCCCGCCGCCAACGCCATCTACCGTCGCGAGACCGCCGACAACTACCCGGCCGGCAAGGCGATCCTCGCTTGCGTCTACGAAGGCCTGCTGCTGCCGATCGACCGGGCGCTGACGGTCGAGGCGCGCTATTTCACCCATGTCCTGCAGACCCAGGAAGCGGCGAACATGATCCGCTCCCTGTTCCTGTCGCTTCAGGACCTGAACAAGGGCGCGCGCCGGCCGAAAGACGTAAAAGCCTCAAAGATCAAAAAGATCGGCATTTTGGGTGCCGGGTTTATGGGCGCCGGTATCGCTTATGTCACGGCGGCCGCCGGCATCGACGTGGTGCTTCTCGACCGCGACAGGCAAGCCGCCGAAAACGGCAAGGCCCATTGCGACAAGCTGATCTCCGGCCGCATCGCCAAGAAGCGGGCGAAGCCGGAAGACAAGGACGCGCTGCTCTCCCGCATTAAGGCGACCGCCGACTACGCCGATCTGAAGGGCTGCAGCCTGGTCATCGAGGCGGTTTTCGAGGACCGCGAGATCAAGCGCCAGGTGACCGAAGCCGCCGAAGCGGTGCTCGGCAAAACCGCCGTCTTCGCCTCAAACACCTCGACCCTGCCGATCACCTCGCTGGCCGAGGCGAGCAAACGGCCGGAACGGTTCATCGGCATCCATTTCTTCTCGCCGGTGGAGAAGATGATGCTGGTCGAAGTGATCCTCGGCGAGAAGACCGGCGACGAAGCGCTGGCCTTGGCGCTCGACTATATCCGCGCCATCCGCAAGACGCCGATCGTCGTCAATGACAGCCGCGGCTTCTACACCTCGAGGGTGGTCGGCACCTATGTGCGCGAGGGCCACATCATGCTCGCCGAGGGCATTCCGGCGGCGATGATCGAGAATGTCGCGCGCATGGCCGGCATGCCGGTCGGGCCACTGGCGCTCAACGACGAGGTCGCCGTCGATCTCTCCTGGAAGATCGTGCAGGCGACCAAGAAGGACCTCGGCGCCAAGGCGATCGACGCCGGCCAGGAGGCGCTGTTGCGCGAAATGGTCGAGAACCAGGGCCGGCTCGGCCGCAAGAACGGCAAGGGCTTTTACGACTATCCCGAAAGAGCCAAGAAGAAGCTGTGGCCGGGGCTCGCCGATCTGGTCGGCAAGAGGCGTGATCCGGACACCGTCGACATCGACGAGATGAAGCAGCGCTTCCTCGTCATGCAGGCGCTGGAGACCGCCCGCTGCTTTGAGGAGAACGTGTTGACCGACGTGCGCGAGGCCGATGTCGGCTCGATCCTCGGTTTCGGCTTTGCGCCCTATTCCGGCGGCACCCTCTCCTATATCGACGCCATGGGCACGTCCGCCTTCGTCGCGCTCTGCCGGAGGCTGGCGAAAAAGTATGGCGCCCGCTTCACGCCGAACAAACTGCTCGTCGACATGGCGAAGAAGAACGAGACGTTTTACGGCCGCTTCGCGCCGAAGGCAGGCAAGGCGGCGTAGGGAACCAGCTGTTAGATAGTCACATTGACTGTTAATCCCGAGTCAGAAATGGTTAATTTCCATTTACCCTTTCAGGCAGCCGAACAGATATCCTTACAAAAACTGATAATCTGAAAAATCGGGAGAATGCTGATGAAAAAAATTCGGGCTGGTTCAATGATAGGTATACCTTGCGATGTTAGCGATGGAGCATTCGAAAATGAATTGCTCGTCGAGTTTGAAACGCTAGACGGTAAAATATCCGGATTTACCAGTGTTGAAAACACAAAGAAAATAGGTGAAAAAAGTTATATTAGAGCCGAGGTTTTATCCGTTGAACACGACCACTACCTTGTTCGCGTCGAAGGATCATTCTTCTCAACAAATGGCCTCGCAAATGTGACCACTGAACATACCTTGCTCATGGCCGCATAATTCATGATTTTATCACAACCAGATATAAGAAAAGAGGTAGATAAAGGGGAGCTAATTTTCGATCCCCCTTTAGAAGATCGTCAATGGGGTGAAGCCTCTATTGATTTAAGATTAGGTTTTGATTTCACAAAACTCAATCCGGCAAAAGGTGCAACCTTCTCCATCGCCGGCGGTCTTGGTTTAATTGGAAAGTCGGGTCTTTATTCGCGACGCCAGTTAAAAGAAGACGATGGGATGGGGCGTCCGGAAAAATTCGAACTTCATCCTGGTGATTTTGTACTTGCATTGACTTACGAGAAAATAACCATCCCAAACCATCTTATCGGGCTGGTAGAAGGCCGAAGCACTTACGCACGTGTTGGCCTCTCAATGCACCAAACCGCCCCTTGGATTCAGCCAGGGTGGAGCGGTCAAATCACATTAGAAATACGAAATAGCGGCCCTCTGGTCATCGCACTCCAACCTTTATTGGACAAACCCTGCCAAATCACATTTTTCCAGCTTTCACAAACCCTCCACGACAACGAATCTTACGGCGCACAAGATGGAGGGAAGTACCAAGGGCAAACCTCCGTGTTGCCTCATCAAAACGAATAATTCCGATATTCCTTAAAGCATCGCCGGCAGCACCCGGTCGGGCGGGCGGTGGCCGTCCATGAAGGTCTTGATGTTGATGATGACCTTCTCGCCCATGTCGACCCGGCCCTCGATCGTCGCCGAGCCCATATGCGGCAACAGCACGACGCGGCCGCCGCGGGCGAGCTTGACGAGCTTGGGATTGGCCGCCGGCTCATGCTCGAACACGTCGAGACCGGCGCCGGCAAGCTGGCCCTGCTCGATCATTCGGATCATCGCGTTTTCGTCGATGATCTCGCCGCGCGCCGTATTGACGATATAGGCGTCCGGCTTCAGCAGCTTGAGGCGCCGCGCCGACATCAGATGGAAGGTCGCCGGGGTGTGCGGGCAGTTGACCGAGACGATATCGACCCGGGCCAGCATCTGATCGAGGCTGTCCCAATAGGTCGCCTCCAATTCCTCTTCCAGCGCCACCGGCACCCGGCGCCGGTTATGGTAGTGGATCTGCAGTCCGAACGCCTTGGCGCGGCGGGCCACCGCCGAGCCGATCCGGCCCATGCCGATAATGCCCAGCCGCTTGCCCCAGATGCGGTGGCCGAGCATCCAGGTCGGCGACCAGCCTTCCCAGGCCTCGCTCTGCTCGAACACCCGCGCCCCCTCGGTCAGCCGCCGCGGCACCGCAAGGATCAGCGCCATCGTCATGTCGGCGGTATCTTCGGTCAGCACGCCCGGCGTGTTGGTCACCGTGATGCCGCGATTGTTGGCGGTATCGACGTCGACATTGTCGACGCCGGTGCCGAAATTGGCGATCAGCTTGAGGTTTTCGCCGGCCTGGGAGATCACGCCGGCGTCGATGCGGTCGGTCACGGTCGGCACCAGCACGTCGGCCTGGCGCACGGCATCGACCAGTTCGGCCTGGGTCATCGCCCGATCGTCGAGGTTGAGCCGCGTATCGAACAATTCGCGCATCCGGGTCTCGACCGTATCCGGCAATTTGCGGGTGACCACGACAAGCGGCTTTTTCTTCGGCATGAGCGACGCCTCACACGATCCGTTGACAACTCCTTAACCGGGTTTGGCGGAGACTTCCATCCACGGCCCGGAGACGTCCGATCTCGGTTCGGCGCCCGGCTCATGTCTAGCAGATGGACCGGCAAACACAAAGACGAACACGCATGAAACGGCAATTGGCGACGCGCCGATCGGATTGTCCGCATTTGCCCGTCGATTTAATGTCTCCGCTGCCGGTCGTTAAAGCCGCGGTCAGGAAATTGCGCTACCGTTGCGGCGCCGAATCATGGGGTGAGTGTGCCATTGCGTATGTCCGTTGAAATGGGGATTTCCGCGCTCGTCGTTTCGCTCGCGCTGGCGGGCGCGGCACTGGCCGCCGCCGGCGAATCCGAGGCCAACACCAGGCCGGCCAAATTCGCCTCCCTCAAGGCCAGCGAGGTCAACGTTCGCATCGGCCCGAGCTTCAATCACGAGATCGCCTGGACCTTCCGCCGCCAGGGCCTGCCGGTGAAGGTCATCCAGGAATACGACATCTGGCGCCGTATCCAGGATTCCGACGGCGACGAGGGATGGGTGCACAAGAAGCTCCTGTCGAACCGGAGAACCGCCCTCGTTGCGCCCTGGGAAAAGGGCGTGCCGCTCGCCACCCGCCGCCAGCCGGAGGAGGATGCCGCGATCACCGCCCTCGTCGAGCCCGGCGTCGTCGCCGACGTCACCGCCTGCACCGGCGCCTGGTGTTATCTGGAGGGCGAAGGCTTCGCCGGCTGGATCGAGCAGCGCCAGCTCTGGGGCGTCACCGCCTCGGAAACCTTCGAATAGCCGACACCGCCTGAAGCGTAATCCCGAAAACGCCTGCCCGTCGCTTGTGGTCCGCAGACTTTGCCGTCGCGACAAGGTCCGCCACCGACATACCGTGTTGAGCGGGGCAATGGGTCCCCGCTTCCGCGGGGACGGTGGGTGTTGTTGGGGTTTGCATCTCAATTCACACCTTCCGCGCGAAAGCGGGGAACCATTGGCGACGCCGAAAGCATAAATTTATCAGATATTTGTCGAAGCGCCAAAAGCGTCCATCCGTCACGGCGAGGTCTACACAGCAATCCGGACCACGCGAACGGGGCGATCCGTCTTCGATAAGCGGCAAGCCCCGATCGCCATGATCACGTCTGGCCTTGCGGTGGCATGCCTTCAAAGAAAAGGCCCTACGCGCTTTCGCAGCTTTCAGACATTTCGGCCTGCGTTTCGAACATCCAGGCCTTGAACGCCTCGATCCGCCGGTCGGGCGCATCGCCCGGCGCGGTGATCAGATGATAGCCGCGCTCGACCGTGTAGCGGACATCGAAAGGCTCGACCAGCCGCCCGGCGCTCAGATCCTCGGCGACGAGAATATCGCTGGCCAGCGTAATGCCCTGCCCCTGCACCGCTGAGATGATGGCGTAATCCTCCCACGGGACCTCGAAATGGGTCCGGCACAGGATTTCGTCCAAACCCGCCGCCTTGAACCATCGCTGCCACGACGCCCGCTCCTCATAATATTGGTTGGGCGCACGATCGATCAGGGTGTGGAACCGAAGGTCGTCGACGGTCCGCAAGGGCTTGTCGCCGGTCAGCAGATCCGGGCTGCACACCGCCACGATCCGCTCATGCCGGACCAGGGTTTCGACGATCAGCCCGGGATAGTCGCCCAACCCGTAACGGATACACAAATCGACATCGCCGTCGCGGGGATCGGCGAGCTCCGGCGTCGGATCGATGCGGACCGCGATATCCGGATGCCGGCTGCGGAACCGCTCCAGCCGCGGGATCAGGCAGCGGGCGCCATAGGTCGGATCGACGGAGACGACCAGCGGCCCCTCCTGGCGGCTGCGCTGAAACGCCCGCACCGTTTCGCGCAACTGATCGAACGCCGCGCGCAGGCCCGGCACCAGGCTCTCGCCGGCGGCGGTCAGGGTGACCCGGCGGTGTCGGCGCACGAACAGTTGGCAGCCGAAATGCGCCTCGAGATCGGCAATCAGATGGCCGACGGCGCTGGCGGTGACGTGGAGTTCCGCCGCCGCCGCCTTAAAACTCTGGTGCCGTGCGGCCGCCTCGAACGCCCGCAAAGCGTTGAGCGAGGGCAGCGCCGTGAGCGGCTTGTTCATGATCGAGTTTTTCTCCGCTTAAGCCCGAGATCATGTCGTTTGCGATATCTTATAAATCTAATTAATTAGGAAGTTACAAGTCAACCGCGCTCCAGGAGCGAGAGCAAAGAAGGAGATATTTTCAATGTATTATCATCCTGTGCAGAGCCCCGCTCACGCCCCCCGCCACGCCCATCTCATGCTGGAAGATGCGGCGCTCGCGACCCGGCTCGCCGACCTGGATCGTCGCTTCGAGAACATAAACGCCACCGGCCGCGAAAAGCGCTTGCGCCGGTACAATCCGCCCGTCTTCCGCCGGCGATTGGCCGAGATCTTGTTCGAGGCCGCGCGGCGGCTCGATCCGGCAACGGTCATCGTCCGCGGCCTGGCGGCGGCCAATCGACCGCGAGCCGTTGCGGTCAGGCCGGCTTAGCGCCGATGAGCGTGCGGTGAAGGCGAGAAGAACAGGCCGGGCGGCCGGCGCCGACGAACGGACAGACGGCCCGGCTTCACCACCGGGCGGTCAATCGGCTCCAAAAGTGAAACGACATGCCTACGCGCATAGCCGACGACAATTGCCGGGAACACCGGAGAACCGGCAGCGAAACTTCGACTAGGAGCCCTTGCGCACCCGCACCACCACATCCACACGCGAGATCTCCATGCCCGACGGCAGCGGGCCGATCTCGCCGATTTCCACGGCATCCCCGGGCAGATCGATGATCTCGTCGCGACCCTCCACGAAGGCGTGATGGTGTTCGCTGGTGTTGGTGTCGAAATAGGTTTTCGAAGAGTCGACCACGACCTCGCGTAAAAGCCCGACCGCGGTGAACTGGTGCAGCGTGTTGTAGATCGTCGCCAGCGACACCGGCACCGCCTTGCTGATCGCCTCGTCATAGATCAGTTCGGCGGTGACGTGCCTGTGGCCATTGCCGAACAGGATTTCGGCCAAAGCCAGCCGCTGCCGCGTCGGACGCAGCCCGGCATCGCGCAGAATGGTGCGCAGCGACGTTGCGGCAGAGCCCTCGACGGAATCGGCCAACAGAGCAACGCCCGAATTAAAGGTTGTATGATCTTCCATATCCATAAACCCGCTCGATCGTCCGATATATTTCCGATATATTATAGCAGCGGAAAATAAGCCTTTTTCCTTGATTGACAACCTTAGCCGATAAATTTAGGGCGATCCTTAACACGCAAGAGCGCGGTACGCGGTTTTTGCCGGGAATGCGGCGTCCCCGGACAAGGATCAACAGCGATGCCCGCGTGTTGGCACCGGCGATCGGGGGCGAGACGGGAATTAAGGGAAAGACACGCATATATGACGCTGTTCCGCGGCTCTTTCGGCTTCCCCGACGTTATGTTAGTTAGGCTGCCGGCGGCGGCGCCAGCATCGGCCGCCGGGCCTTTTGATCGGGCAATCGGACCAACGGATAAGGCGGAAATCGGATCATTATGACGACGGCTACCAAAGAGCGCCAATCCTCTTACGAATACGAGGACCTTCTCGCCTGCGGCCGCGGCGAACTTTTTGGTCCCGGCAATGCGCAGCTTCCGCTGCCGCCGATGCTGATGTTCGATCGCATATCGTCGATATCCGAAGTCGGGGGAAGCCACGATCGCGGCTATATCCGCGCCATCCTCGACATCAAGCCCGATCTCTGGTTCTTCCCCTGCCATTTCAAGGGCGATCCGGTGATGCCGGGCTGCCTCGGCCTCGACGCGCTGTGGCAAATGCTCGGCTTTTTCCTCGGCTGGCTCGGATCGCCCGGCCGCGGCCGCGCCCTCTCCGTCGGCGAGGTCAAATTCAGCGGCATGGTCCTACCCACCGTCAAAAAGGTCGAATATGGTGTCGACCTGAAGCGCGTGATGCGCTCCAGGCTGGTGCTGGGGATCGGCGACGGCTGGCTGAAGGCGGATGGCAAGCCGATCTTTTCGGCAAAGGATCTGAAGGTCGGCCTTTTCACCGCCTGACCCCGAGCGAGGGGCGCAAATCGACCGGCAGGTCGCGGATCGGCGCTGACGATCCGGTGGCGGGCCGGAATGGACCTGCAAAGAGACGGGACGGCTAATGAGACGGGTTGTCGTAACGGGATTGGGCGTCGTTTCGCCGCTCGGCAACAGCGCCCAGGAAGTCGTGGCAAGCTTGCGCGAGGCGAAATCCGGCATCGTGTTCGCCGATGACTACGCCGAATTGGGATTTCGCTGCCAGGTCCACGGCGCACCGCAAATCGACGTCGCCGAGGTCCTGGATCGCCGCACCACCCGTTTCATGGGCAGGGGCGCTGCCTGGAACTACATCGCCATGACCCAGGCGATCCAGGATGCCGGCCTGGAAAAATCCGACATCACCAATCCGCGCACCGGCATCGTCATGGGCTCCGGCGGCCCCTCGACCCGGACCATCGTCGAATCCGCCGACATCACCCGCGACAAGGGGCCGAAGCGGATCGGGCCGTTTGCGGTCCCCAAGGCGATGAGTTCGACCAATTCGGCGACGCTGGCGACGCCGTTCGAGATTCACGGCGTCAACTATTCGATCTCGGCCGCCTGCGCCACCACCAATATCTGCATCGGCCACGGCGCCGAGCTGATCCAATGGGGCAAGCAGGACATCGTCTTTGCCGGCGGCGGCGAGGATCTCGACTGGACCATGTCGTCCCTGTTCGACGCCATGGGCGCCATGTCGACCAAGTATAACGACACGCCGTCGCGGGCGTCGCGCGCCTATGACAAGAACCGCGACGGTTTTGTCATTGCCGGCGGCGCCGGCGTCCTGATCCTCGAAGAGTTCGAGCACGCAAAGGCGCGCGGCGCCAAAATCTATGCCGAGATCGCCGGCTACGGCGCCACCTCAGACGGCTACGACATGGTCCAGCCCTCCGGCGAAGGCGCGGTGCGCTGCATGAAGATGGCGCTCGACACCGTCGACTGCCCGGTCGACTACATCAATCCCCACGCCACGGCGACGCCGATCGGCGACATCCGCGAGATCGAGGCGATCCGCGAGGTCTTCGGCGACGATGTCCCGCCGATTTCGGCGACGAAATCGCTCTCCGGCCATTCGCTCGGCGCCGCCGGCGTGCACGAGGCGATTTATTCGTTGATGATGATGCAGAATGGGTTCATCTGCGAATCGGCCCATATCGACGAACTCGATCCGGACTTCGCCGACATGCCGATCGTGCGCGAACGCCGGGACGATGTCGACATCGGCTGCGTGCTGTCCAACGGTTTCGGCTTCGGCGGCACCAATGCGACCCTCGTCCTCAAACATCCGGACGCCTGATGCGGGAAAGAAAACAACCAGTGAGGAGATCCGAACCATGTCCGGTCTGATGCGCGGCAAGCGCGGCCTTGTCATGGGCGTGGCGAACGATCATTCGATCGCCTGGGGCGTGGCCCGGAAGCTCGCCGACGAAGGTGCCGAACTGGCCTTCACCTATCAGGGCCAGGCCTTCGGCCGCCGGGTCACGCCGCTGGCCGAGTCGGTCGGCTCGAAATTCGTGCTCCCCTGCGATGTCGAGGACATCGACACCGTCGACAGCGTCTTCGATACGCTGCGCGACGCCTGGGGAAATCTGGATTTCCTCGTGCACGCCGTCGCCTTTTCCGACAAGAACGAACTCAAGGGACGCTACGCCGACACCAGCCGCGACAATTTCGTCCGCACCATGGTGATCTCGTGCTTCTCGTTCACCGAAGTGGCCAAGCGCGCCGCCGCACTGATGCCCGACGGCGGCTCGATGGTCACCCTCACCTATGCCGGCTCGACCCGGGTCATGCCCAATTACAACGTCATGGGCGTCGCCAAGGCGGCGCTGGAATCCTCGGTCCGCTATCTGGCGATGGATTTCGGCATGGACAATATCCGGATAAACGCGATCTCGGCGGGGCCGATGCGCACGCTCGCCGGCGCCGGCATCTCGGACGCGCGGCTGATGTTCAACTACCAGAAGCGCCACTCGCCGCTGAAACGCGCGGTCACGCTGGAGGAAGTCGGCGGAACCGCACTCTATCTCCTGTCCGACCTTTCGACCGGCGTCACCGGCGACGTTCACTATGTCGATTCCGGCTACAACATCATCTCCATGCCGCGTCCCGAAGAGCTCAAGGAGCTCGATCCGGTCGACGCCAAGATCAGCGAGTCACAGGCCGCGGAGTAGGCGCCTTAGAATTCCGCCAGAGCGGCTTGCCTTCGGTTCGGTTGGTCCGGATTGCTGTGCCGTCCTACCATGATAGCGGCGGCGCGCCGCTATAAATCCCGTAGACAATTGAGAAACCTATATTTCTCTGCACTGCCAATGGTTCCCCGCTTTCGCGGGGAAGGTGCGGGATAGCGCGTAAGAGCCAGCCAAAACCACCGTCCCCGTGCAAACGGGGACCCATTGCCCCGCTCCGCACGGTATGTCGGCAGTGTTCGGCACGGCGATACCGAATGCTGTCCGGCTTTGAGCGGCTTCTGGGATGATTCGATCCCACTTCGTCGTCATTGCCCGCTCCCAAGCGGGCAATCCAATGGCCTTTCGGTTTGCAGAAGCACCTGAGCTTCTTGGCGAAAGCGTTGTCACATGGATAGGCCAATGGACCGCCCGGATAAACCGGGCGGTGACGAAGGCGGGGGTAGTCAGGCGGTGGCGCGAGGCGAAACCCGCAAACGCCGAAAAGACCGCCAGCAATTCACCGCGCCCCGAACCTCACAACCCGTCGAACAGCGCCGTCGACAGATAGCGTTCGGCAAAGGACGGGATGATCAGCACGATGTTCTTGCCCGCCATTTCCGGCCGCCGGCCGACCTCGGCCGCCGCCGCCACCGCCGCCCCGGCGGAAATGCCGACCGGAATGCCCTCGAGCTCCGCCAGCCGGCGCGCCGCCTCGAACGCGGTGTCGTTGTCGATCTGAATGATCTCGTCGATGACCCCGGTGTCAAGCACGCCCGGCACGAAGCCGGCGCCGATGCCCTGGATCTTGTGCGGCCCCGGCGCCCCGCCCGACAGCACCGGGCTCGCCTCCGGCTCGACCGCGACGATCTGCAGATCGGGCTTGCGCGGCTTCAGTACCTGGCCGACCCCGGTAATGGTGCCGCCGGTGCCGACGCCGGAGACGAAGGCGTCGACCTTGCCGTCCATGTCGTTCCAGATTTCTTCCGCCGTGGTGCGCCGGTGGATTTCCGGATTGGCCGGATTCTCGAACTGCTGGGGAATGACCGAATTGGGAATTTCCAGGTTCAGTTCCTCGGCCCTGAGGACGGCGCCCTTCATGCCCTTTTCCGCGTCCGTGAGCACCAGTTCGGCGCCGAGCAGGGCGAGCATCTTGCGCCGCTCGATCGACATCGATTCCGGCATCACCAGCATCAGCCGCAGGCCGCGGGCGGCGGCGACGAAGGCGAGCGCAATCCCGGTGTTTCCCGATGTCGGCTCGATCAGCACCGTTTCCGGCCCGATCCGGCCCTCGGCTTCGAGCGCCTCGATCATCGAGACGCCGATCCGGTCCTTGACGCTGGCGATCGGATTGAAGAATTCGAGCTTGGCGAACAGATTGGCGCCGGAGCCGAGCGCCTCTGCGGTCCGGTCGATGCGCACGATCGGCGTATCGCCGATCGTCTCGGTAATCGACTCGTAAATCCGTCCCCGACCGGGCCGGGCCGCCTGCGTGCCTGCACTCGCCGCTGCGTCGTTCATGGGGAAACACCTCTTTGAAAGCACACGATCACGCGGCCGCGGAGGGGTAGCTCCGCGGCACCGAGCGAAGCCTATCCGGTTTCCGTGGGCTTGGCGAGACAGGAGATTTCACCCTGCGGACCATAAGAGTATCAATTTCTGAAAATTTCCGGTTTTAGGAAATTCAGTTCCTATAGATGGAACTATACGATGTCCGATTGGAAATATTATCTCCACACCACACGACACAGACATCTTCATCATCACCACCACCTCTCCGTCGTCACCACCCGGTTCATCCGGGTGGTCCATTGGCCTGTCTGCTTGCCAACGCTGTGGTGAAAGAACCCAAGCGCTTCTGAATGCCGAAATGCCATTGGATTGCCCGCATAAAGCGGGCAATGACGACGAAGGAGGAATCGAAACCATCCCAAATTGCCAAAACCGGACAGACCCGGCAGGACGGAAATACGCTGCTGTGTCGTGTAGTGTGTATTATCTCAATCAAGCCCCGTCGACCCGAAACCGCCGCTGCCGCGATCGGTCTCGTCGAGAACCTCGACCTCGATCAGGGCAGCAGTAGCGACCGGCGCGACCACCAATTGCGCGATCCTGAGCCCGCGCTCGATCACAAACGGCGCGCGGCCGTGATTGATCAGCGCCACCATGATCTCGCCGCGATAATCCGCGTCGATCGTGCCCGGGCTGTTGAGCACGGTCACGCCGTGGCGGACCGCAAGGCCGGAGCGCGGCCGCACCTGGCCCTCGAAGCCGGCCGGCAGCGCCACCGCAAGTCCGGTCGGTATGACCGCGTACTTCCCCGGTTCGAGATTGATCGGCGCATCGGCCGGCACCGCTGCAATCAGGTCGATGCCGGCGGCCGCCGCGCTCTGATAGGCCGGCGCCGGCAGACCATTGGCATGCGGCAATCGCCGGTATTTCACGCGGATTTCGTCGAAAGGTCGACCGCTCACGACGGATCAGCCCGCAGCATCGAGCGCCGCCGCGATCCGCGCCGCGAGCCGGGCGGCGACCTCTTCCTTGGCGAGCTTCGGCCAGTCTTCGACCGCCTCGCCGGTCACCAGATGGACGCTGTTGTCGGCGCCGCCCATAATGCCCGTCTCCGGCGAAACGTCATTGGCGACGATCCAGTCGCAGCCCTTGCGCGCAAGCTTTTCGCGGGCATGGCCGACGACGTTCTCGGTCTCCGCGGCAAAGCCGATGACCAGTTCCGGCCGCGCGCTCGAATGGTTGGCGATCGTCGTCAAAATATCCGGATTCTCGCCGAAGCGCAGCGTCGGCAGCCCCGCGTTACTGCCCTTCTTCAGTTTTTCCGCGGCCTGATCGAGCACGTGCCAGTCGGCAACCGCAGCGGCGCAGACGGCGGCGTCGGCCGGCAGCGCCGCCTCGCAGGCGGCGAGCATCTCGGCCGCGGTCTCGACCCGGACCACGGTGACGCCGGCGGGATCGGCGATCGCCACCGGCCCCGAGACGAGCGTCACCCGGGCCCCGAGCGCGGCGGCGGCTGCGGCGATCGCATGCCCCTGGCGCCCCGACGAGCGGTTGGCGATATAGCGGACGGGATCGATCGGCTCAAAGGTCGGCCCCGAGGTGATAAGCACGTGGCGGCCGGCGAGCGGCTTTGCGCCGCCGGCGAGAAGGTCGCCAATGGCAGCGCGGATCTCCGCCGGCTCGGCCATGCGGCCGGGCCCGAACTCGCCGCAGGCCATGGCGCCGGAATTGGGGCCGACGACGGCGATCCCGTCGTCCATCAGCGTCGCCATGTTGCGCCTGGTCGCGGCGTGCTCCCACATGCGCACATTCATGGCCGGCGCCACCAGCACCGGCTTGTCGGTCGCAAGCAGCACGGTCGAGGCGAGATCGTCGGCGAGCCCGGCCGCCATCTTGGCCAGGAGATCGGCCGTCGCCGGCGCGACGACGACGAGATCGGCGTCGCGGGACAGCTCGATATGGCCCATCTCGGCCTCGTCGGTGAGGTCGAAAAGCTCAGCATAGACCTTGTCCTCGGTCAGCGCCGAAACCGAAAGCGGGGTGACGAACTCACGGCCTGCTTTCGTCAGCACCGCGCGCACCGACGCGCCGTCGTCCTTGAGCCGCCGGATCAGTTCCAGCGTCTTATAGGCGGCGATGCCGCCGGCGATGATGATGAGGATGCGCTTGCCGTAAAGGGTCATTGCAGTTCCTTTGCGTCCCTATTCAAGCACAATCAGCCGAACACCGCAGTGAACGCGATGACCGCAAGCGACACCGCGCCGATCCAGATCGCCAGCCGGTTGGAGCGGCCCTGGCGCGCCTCCTCGCGGGCGATGTTGCGGACGGTGGTTTCATCGAGCCGCAGCCCCTCGCGCGCCATCTCGGCAAAGCCGTGGGTCAGACGCTCGGCCCGCGCCAGCAATTCCGGCATCTCGCCGACCAGCCGGCCGACCGCGGTCACCCCTTCGGCGGCATCGGCGATGCGCCCGCCGGGCCCGAGATGGGTGCCGATCCAGTCGGCGACCACCGGCTCGGCCGTCGCCCACATGTTGAATTCGGGATCGAGCGTGCGCGCCACGCCTTCGACCACCACCATGGTCTTCTGCAGAAGCAGCAATTGCGGCTGCGTCCGCATGTCGAAGAGTTCGGTGACCTCGAAAAGCTGCATCAACAGCCGCGCCATCGACACGTCCTTGGCGATGCGGCCCTGCAGCGGCTCGCCGATCGCCCGGATCGCCTGAGCAAAGACCGCGACGTCCTGATAGGCGGGGACGTAGCCGGCCTCGAAATGGACGGCGGCGACCCGCATATAGTCGCGGCGGATGAAGCCGAACAGGATTTCGGCGAGATAGCGCCGCTCCTTCGGCCCGAGCCGCCCGGTGATGCCGAGATCGACGGCGACGATGTCGCCGTTCTCGTCGACGAACAGATTGCCCGGATGCATGTCGGCATGGAAGAAGCCGTCGCGCACCGCATGGCGCAGAAACGACTGCACCAGCGTCGCAGCGAGCCCCTTGAGGTCATGACCGGCTTCGGCGATCGCCTCGACATCGGTCAGCTTGATGCCGTCGACCCATTCGATCGTCAGCACGTCGCGGGCGGTGCGCGCCCAGTCGACGCCGGGCACGCGGAAGCCCTCATCGCCGTCCATGTTCTCCGCAATCTCGGTGATCGCCGCCGCCTCGAGCCGCAAATCCATCTCCAGCGCGACCGAGGCGGCCAGCGTGTCGACGACGGCAATCGGCCGCAGCCGCCGCGACGGCGCGTGGAATTTTTCGACGAGCCGGGCGGCCAGGTAGAAGCTTTCGAGATCGGCGGCGAAGCGCTCGCGGATCGCCGGCCGCAGCACCTTCACGGCCACGGTCTTTCTCTCGACCGCGCCGTCGTCCGGATCCTCGTCTTCGGCCGCCGCTTTATGCACCTGGGCGATCGAGGCGGCGGCGATCGGCTTGTCGAAGTCGACGAACAGGTCGGCCACCGGTGCCCCCAGCGCATTGGCGATGCGTTTTTCCGCATCGGCCATGGCAAACGGCGGCAGCCGGTCCTGCAGCGCTTCCAGATCCTGCGCGATCACCGCACCGACCACGTCCGGCCGGGTCGCCAGGAACTGGCCGAGCTTGATCCAGGACGGCCCGAGCCGGTGCAGCGCGTCCGACAACAGCGTCGCATCATCGGCAGCTTCAGTGCGGCGCCGCTCAAACAGCCGCGCAAGATGCAGCGCCGAACGCGCCGGCGAGGGCACCATCTCATTGTCGAGCAGCCGCGGCACGCCCTCGCGGGCCAGCACGAAACCGGCCCGTATCAGTCTGAACAAGGCGGCGACCTGCAGACCCATGACAGGCTCTAGAGCTTCCAGCCGGAATGGATCGCCGCAACGCCGCCGGTCAGATTGCGGTAGGAGACGCGCGAGAACCCGGCGCTGCGGATCATTTCGGCGAACGCCTCCTGGTGCGGGAAGCGGCGGATCGATTCCACCAGATAGTGGTAGGCCTCGGCATCGCCGGCGACAAGCCGCCCCATCGCCGGAATGACGTTGAAGGAATAAAGGTCGTAGATCCGATCGAGCCCCGGCACGTCGACCTCGGAGAACTCCAGGCAGAGCAGGCGCCCGCCGGGCCTGAGCACCCGATAGGCCTCAGCCAGCGCCAGATCGATGCGCGGCACGTTGCGGATGCCAAAGGCGATCGTATAGGCATCGAAGCGGGCATTATCGAAGGGCAGCACCTCGGCATTGCCCTCGACGAACCGGAGCAGCCGGCCGAGGCCGCGTTGCGCGGCCCGCTCGCGGCCGATTTCGAGCATCGAACCGTTGATGTCGTAGACGGTACCGCGGCCATGGCCGCCGCTCGCCTCGAGAATACGGAAGGCTATGTCGCCGGTGCCGCCGGCCACGTCGAGGAAATCGAACGGACGCCGGCCCGATTTCGGCGGCGCCAGCCAGGCGACCATGGCGTCCTTCCACAGCCGGTGCAGCCCGCCCGACATCAAATCGTTCATCAAATCGTAGCGGCGCGCCACCCGATGAAAGACATCGTCGACGAGGCCCTGCTTCTCGCCGATCCCGACTTGGCGGAATCCGAAAGAGGCGGTATCGCCCGCGGCCGTCTCGGCGGTGCTGTTGTCACCCATGGTCTTTTGCTCCCGGCAGCGCATTGCGCCGCACCATAACCGACCACGTATCGGGATGCCATGGGCGGCAGGCCGCCGGCAAGGCGAGGCGGCGTGCCGCTCTTGATGGAGATAGCGGCCGTTTGGCCCGGCGGTCTCTCCTCGACCTCAAACCAGGGTCGCGCCGACCGCCATCCCCGGCGCCATCTGCGCATCGATCGCCGCGCGCACTTCTGCGGCGAGCTCGATATCCGCGGCCGCGAGGTTCTCGTCTACCCGCGCCGTTTTTCGCGATCCCGGGATCGCATAGATGTCGTCGCCCTGGTTGAGGAGCCACGCGAGCGCAAGCTGCGCAGAGGTAATGCCGAGTTCGCCGGCAATGCGCGCCAGCGGCGCGAAGCGGTCGCGATTGGCGTCGAAATTATCGCCGACGAAACGCGGATTGTTGTTGCGGAAATCGGTCTCGGGGAGCCGGTCCACGGTGCCGGTCAAAAAGCCGGCCCCAAGCGGCGACCACGCGACCAGCGCGATGCCGAGTTCGCGCAGCGTCGGCAGAAGCTCGGTCTCCGCCTCGCGTCGCCACAACGAGTATTCGTACTGGACCGCAGCGATCGGGTGCACGGCATGGGCGCGGCGAACCTCGTCGGCCGTCACGTTGCTGAGCCCCAGATAGCGGACCTTGCCGGCCTTTACCGCCTCGGCCATGGCCCCGACCGTCTCCTCGATGGCGACCCCCGGGTCCGGATAATGGGCGTAATAGAGGTCGATATGGTCGGTCCCGAGGCGCTTCAGGCTGGCCGCCAGCGCGCGCTCGACATAGGCCGGCGTGCCGTTGATCGCCAGCGAAAAACCCCAGCCGGTCGCAAGTTCGTTGCCGGTCTCGCCTTCATCGAACACGATGCCGAACTTGGTTGCGACGAACGCCTCGTCGCGCCGGCCCTTGATCGCCGCGGCGATGAGGCTCTCATTGTGACCCGAGCCGTAGGCGTCGGCGCTGTCGATCATGAGGCCGCGATCGATCACGTGACGCAGCACATCGACCGACTGGGTGTCGTCGATGCCGCCGTAGAATCCCTCCAGCACCATCGCACCGTAGCCGAGACGCGGGACCGGCGCGGAACCGTCCTTGAAAACCATGTTCGACATCGGCTCTCCTCCTTCGAAAACAGACGGGCCGGTGGTGTTTCGGGCGAACGCGGCATGCGTCGGCCCTCACCGCAACCTTATCGTCTCGCCGACCTTCGGCACGATCGTCCGGACCTTGCCCCTGCCCGCCCTCTTGAACCGTGCCGGCGGCTCCAGTATCGGCTCGGGCGTCAGCATGAACGTCCCCCAATGCATGGCGATCGCCATCCTGGCACCGACGTCTCTTGCCAGACGCACCGCCTCTTCCGGATTGACGTGGTTGTGTTTCTCGAATTCGCGCGGGGAATAGGCCCCGATCGGCACCAGCACCACGTCGACCGCGCCGCGGCGTCGGCGCATCTGTCGATAGGCGGGGCTATAGCTTGTATCGCCGACGAACAGGAGGTCCAGTTTCGGCGCCTCGATCAGCCAGGACAGGGCGTGGCCGAGATCGTCGCCCCGATAGTTGCGGCCGCTTTGATGGGCGGCCCGGATGGCGGTGAACCGAATCCCGCCGATCCGCGCCCGCTGGCCCGGGTCCAAGGCGACAATGCGCGTAAATCCGGCCCGTTGCACGAGCTGCTTCATCTTCGTCGGCACGAACACGACCGTGCGCCGGTCCCGGTCGGCGAGCCGTTTCAGCGTCGGGAAGTCCGTGTGGTCGTAGTGGCCGTGCGAAAGCACGATGACGTGTATCCGCGGCAGGTCGGCGAACCGCAAACCCGGTGGCTGCGTCCGCCGCGGCCCGGTGGGCGGCAGCGGCGAGGCATGGCTGGAGAACACCGGGTCGGTGAGGATGCCAAGCCCGCCCATGCGCACGAAAAACGTCGAATGGCCGATCCACGTCGCCGTGGCGGGGCGCGGCATGCTGCGCCGCAATTGATCCCCCGCCTCGTCGCGCGGAACGATAAGCCGTTCGGGCAGCGATTGGCCACGCCGATAGGCGTCGCGCGACAGGCGGCCGATATGATCCCGGTAATAGGCTTCGTAGGCCTCGTCGGATTGCGGGTCCGCCGAGGCGATCGGGAGTCCGCCGAGAAGGGAAAGCAGGACAATGACGCCCGCCGACATGAGCCGTACGCCCGCGGCCGGACGGCTTCGCCGGCCCCGGAAACAAATCGCCGAAATCCCTCTTCGGCTGCGGTAGCTTGCGCTGTGGTTTTCTTGCATGGGCGGCTTGGAGGTAAGCTTGTTGCGGAGTCGAGCGTGTCCTGGCTAGCATACTTGTTCCAGAATTTGACGCCACAGGTTCCCGCCGCATCATGCCCGAACTCCCCGAAGTCGAGACCGTGCGCCGCGGGCTCGCGCCCGTGATGGAAGGCGCCCGCATTGCCGGCGTCGATCAGCGCCGGCCCGATCTGCGCTTTCCATTGCCTGAGCGCTTCGTCGAACGGCTGACCGGCGCGACCGTCACGGATCTCGGCCGCCGCGCCAAATATTTGATCGCAGACCTCTCCACCGGCGAGGCGCTTATCATGCATCTCGGCATGTCGGGCTCGTTCCGCATCGGGGCCGATGACGGACCCGGCAAGACCCCCGGCGGCTTGCACCTGCCGCGCGGCAAGGCCGAACGCCATGACCATGTCGTGCTTTTCCTCGACAATGGCGCCCGCATCGTCTTCAACGATCCGCGCCGTTTCGGCTTCATGGTGCTGGCCGAAAGCGCCCGCCTCGACACCCATCCGCTGTTGAAGGATCTCGGCCTGGAGCCGACCGGCAACGCCCTTGACGGGCGGGCGCTCGCCTTGCGCTTCGCCGGCAAATCGGCGCCGCTGAAGGCAGCACTGCTCGACCAGCGCCTTATCGCCGGCCTCGGCAACATCTATGCGTGCGAGGCGCTCAACCGGGCGCGGCTGTCGCCGAAGCGGGCGGCCGGCACGGTCGCGACCAAGGCCGGGGCCCCGACCGCGCGGGCGGAACGGCTCGCCGTCGCCGTTCGCGAAATCATCGCCGAGGCGATCGCCGCCGGCGGCTCGTCCTTGCGCGATTATGTCCATGCCGACGGCTCGCTCGGGTTTTTCCAGCATGCCTTCCGCGTCTATGACCGCGAGGGTGCGCCCTGCCCCAATGATAAGTGCCGCGGCACCATAAGCCGCATCGTCCAGTCCGGCCGCTCCACCTTCTATTGCCCGACCTGTCAGCGTTAGGGTCAATCGACCAATTCACGGCTTGCGCCTTTGCGCGACCTCGGCTAGCCATGGGACGCGCACCCCCGCAGTGCACAAACGGCAAGCCCTGAGGTTTCACATGGCCTATCAGAACATCTCCGTCGAGACGCGCGGCCACGCCGGCCTGATCACCCTCAACCGGCCGAAGGCGCTGAATGCGCTCAACTCCGAACTGATCGCCGAACTCAACACCGCCGTCGACCGGTTCGAGGCCGACGAGAAGATCGGCGCCATCGTCGTCACCGGCTCGGAGAAGGCGTTTGCCGCCGGCGCCGACATCAAGGAAATGTCCTCGCTCGATTTCGTCGACGCCTATGTCGGCGATTTCATCGGCTCCTGGGAGCGGATTTCCAAGGCCCGCAAGCCGGTGATCGCCGCGGTCGCCGGCTATGCGCTCGGCGGCGGCTGCGAACTCGCCATGATGTGCGATTTCATCCTCGCCGCCGACAACGCCAAGTTCGGCCAGCCGGAAATCACGCTCGGCGTCATGCCCGGCGCCGGTGGCAGCCAGCGCCTGACCCGCTTCGTCGGCAAGTCGAAGGCGATGGAGATGTGCCTGACCGGGCGCATGATGGACGCCGAGGAGGCGGAGCGCGCCGGCCTCGTCTCGCGCATCATCCCGCTCGGCGACCTTCTCGAAGAGGCGCTCGCCGTGGCCAACAAGATCGCCGAAATGTCGATGGCTTCGGTGATGATGAACAAGGAAGCGGTCAACCGCGCCTATGAGACGACGCTCGCCGAGGGCGTGCGCTTCGAGCGCCGCCTGTTCCACTCGCTGTTTGCGACCGAGGACCAGAAGGAAGGCATGGCCGCCTTCGTCGAGAAGCGGGCGCCGCAATTCAGGGATAAATAGGGTTTTTGTCGCCCGCCGGCTGTCCGGTCGGCGGCCATCGCCGCCGGCAACCCTTGAATCCGGGCTGGGTCGGGAGTATATCGGCGGCTTGCCGGCGTTTTGGCCGGCCGGCGCCGCCCCGTTCGTCTAGCGGCCCAGGACGCCGCCCTCTCACGGCGGAAACAGGGGTTCGAGTCCCCTACGGGGCGCCAAATGCCATCTGACCGACAGAGGCCTGTGGCTAACCATTTGAAATCATTGGGTGCAAATTCTTCCTCACATTGACCGCAAACGCGCATGTAGCGCGATTTGTAGCAAAGTTGGGGATAGCGCCGATGCGCGCATTGCACCTGAAGCAAGTGGGCGATGTCTGGCATTATCAGCGCCGACGGCCGCGCGAATTCGAAGATGTCGAGCCACGGCCGCTGATCCGGTTCTCGCTGAAGACGCGGGATTTGTCGAAAGCCAGGGCGCTTGCTGCACAACACTCCCTTGAACTCGACCGACGCTGGCACGACGCCAAGCGGCGCGGCGTTTCGCTTGCATCAAGCGATGACTTGCAGCGCTATCAAAGCGCCGTCGATGCGGTGCAACACCTCGGTCTGCCTGTGCGCTCGGTTGATGAGCTGTCCGATGCCGAACTGATCGAGCGCCTGCGGCTGCTCGTCGCCAATCCCCGATCGGTGCCGGAACAAAAGGCCGTTCTGGGCTTCGTCGAGCAACCGAGGCTGACGCTCGGTGCAGCGTTCGATCGGTTCTGGGATCATATTCGCGACGAATGGATGGCCGTCAGCCGCGACCAGCAGCGGGTAAAACGGAATACCTATCTCAAGGCGATCCGGAACTTCGAGGCGGGTGTCGGCAAAATCACGCTCTATGATCTCAAGCGCGAGCACGCCCTGGCTTTCAGGTCCTGGTGGCTCAACCGTATCGCCGCAGAGGGATTAAAGCCCTACACAGCCAATCGCGAGATCAACTCGCTGCGGCGGATGGTTTCGGTCAACTTCGATATCGACAGCCATGGTGCGACCAATCCGTTTCACCGGGTTCGGCTGCGCGATACCGAGGGAAGCCAGCGCAAGCCGTTTTCGACTGCGTTCATTTCGGACGTTTTGCTCGCGCCAAGCGCGTCGGAGGGTCTCAAGCCGCCGCTTCCCTTGCTTGTTCGCCTGCTCGTCAATACCGGCCTTCGGCCGAGCGAGGCGATTGGCTTAGAATTGGAAGATTTCCATTTCGATGAGGAAATCCCTCATGTCCATGTCCGGCGCAACAAAACGCGGAACCTGAAGACGGTTCATTCGGAACGCATGATTCCATTGGTCGGCGTTTCGCTCGATGCAGCGCGAAAGATCGTCGAAGCCGGCGGCTGGGGCAAATGGCTGGGCAAGAACATGTACGCGACCACCGTCATCAATAAATATTTCCGGGAAACGGAACTGGTGACCGATCCCGATCTCAGCCTCTACAGCCTGCGCCACTGGTTCCAGGATCAACTGATACCAAGCGCATTAAAGATTAACCCGTGCATGCCCAATCGCGCATTCCTATCGAGGTGATTGTGTTTGGTTGTGCGACGAGCTTGTTCCAGGCGGT
>JANQEG010000097.1 GCA_028278505.1 Rhodobiaceae bacterium | reverse complement strand
CCTGCACCGGCTGAGCCCCCGGCCGCCGAGGCGCCCCCGGCCGAACCGCCGGCAGCCGAGACGGCACCGGCGACCGAACCGGCCGCAGCACCGGAAGCCGAACCGGCGGCCGCGCCGGCGGCGGAACCGGAGCCGGCGCGCGAACTGGTCGGCGATCCGCCGCAGACTGAGGTCGCGCGTGCCGAAGACGGCTCGCCGCAGCCCCGCGTGCGTCCGGTGCGCGCGGTCGCCGAATCGACGGCGCCGGAACCGCCGGCGACGCCACCGGCAGCGGAACCCGCGACCACAGCGCAGCCGGCGGAGCCCGCGACCACGGCGCCGGCGGCACCGCCCGCAACGGAGAGCCCAACCCGCACGACGCCGGTGCGTACCGTCCGGCTGACCAACGCACCGACACCGCAGGTCCGCCCGCAATCCCTGCCGAGCAGATCCGGCACCGATACCGCGGCTACGCCCCCGGCGACGACGGCACCGCGCACGGTAACGACCACGACAACGCCGTCGCGCAACGACTCGAGCGGCGGGCCGGTTCCGGTTCACGAGGCGACGCGCGGCGCAACCCGCGGCGCCGGGCCGCTGGCGCTCCTGACCGGGCTCAACCGCCCCCGCGCCGACAGCACCACCGGCCGCACCACCGCGCCGGCCACGCCACCGGCGGCGACGCAGCCGCCACCGGCACCGGCCCCGACGACCACGGCGGCGCCGCCGTCCGGCAGCTATGCGGTCCAGGTCAGTTCCCAGCGCAGCGAGGCGGAGGCGCAGCAGAGCTTTGCCCAACTGCAGCGGCGGCATCCGGCGCTGCTCGGCAACCGGACGGCGAACATCCGCCGGGCCGATCTCGGCACGCGCGGCATCTTCTTCCGGGTCAAGGTCGTTACCGCCAATCGGGCCGAGGCGCGGGATCTGTGCCAGCGGCTGAAGGCCGAGGGCAGCGACTGCCTGGTGCAGCGCAACTGAGCGACGGCTTGACCGCAAAGATGGCGGCGCGCTAAGCGGGCCGCATGGATTCCGTCTATCGCTATATCTGCGGATGCGAAGGCCTGGCGCTGGCTGCGGCCGAGCGCGACCTGTTTCGCGCCCGCCCGCCCTGGGGCCTGATCCTGTTCAAGCGCAACTGTGTCGATCCGGAGCAGGTCCGGACGCTGATCGGCGACTTCCGCGAGATCGTCGGCCGCGCCGATGCCCCGGTGCTGATCGACCAGGAGGGCGGCCGGGTCCAGCGCCTCGGCCCGCCCAATTGGCGCGCCTATCCGCCGGCCGCGCTGTTCGGCGGTCTCTATGAGGACGATCCGGCGGCGGCCGTCGACCTGGCCCGGCTCGGCGCCCGGTTGATCGGCACCGATCTCGCCGAACTGGGCATCACCGTCGACTGCCTGCCGCTCGCCGATCTGCGCTTCGCCGAGACCCATAAGGTGATCGGCGACCGCGCCTATGCGGCCGTGCCCGAGACCGTCGCCGAACTGGCCCGGGCCGTGGTCGACGGCCTCCTTACTGCCGGCGTGCTGCCGGTGGTCAAGCATATTCCCGGGCACGGGCGGGCGACCGCCGACAGCCATCTCGAACTGCCGGTCGTCGATACCCCCCGCGCCGAGCTGGAGGAAACCGATTTCCGCGCGTTCGCCGCGCTTGCCGATCTGCCGCTCGCCATGACCGCGCACGTCGTCTACCGGGCGATCGATCCCGACCGGCCGGCGACCACGTCGCCGATCGTCATCGGCGACATCGTGCGCCGGCATATCGGATTTGACGGCGCGCTGATGACCGACGATCTGTCGATGAAAGCATTACGGGGAACAATCGCCGAAAGGGCGGCCGCCTCGGTTGCGGCCGGCTGCGATTTGGTGCTTCATTGCAACGGCGATCTTGCGGAAATGCAGGAGGTTGCGGCGTCGGTGCCGGTGCTGGACGGCCGCGCGGCCGAGCGCGCCGAAGCGGCGCTCGCGCGGATCGATAAGCCGGCGCCGCTGGATATCGCCGCCGCGCACGCCGAATTCGATGCGGCGCTCGCCGCGATCGGCTGAACGAGGGAAGGGCGGAGCGCACAGACGAACCATGACGACGGCAATCGAACCGATCGACGACTGGTCCGCCGAGATCGCGGACCACCGCGCCAGCAGCGATCCGACGCTGGTCGTCGATGTCGACGGTTTCGAGGGGCCGCTCGATCTGCTCTTGACGCTGGCGCGGACCCAGAAGGTCGATCTGACGCGCATCTCGATCCTGGCGCTGGCCGAGCAATATCTCGACTTCATCGAAAATCTGCGCCGGCTGCGGCTGGAGATCGCCGCCGACTATCTGGTCATGGCGGCCTGGCTCGCCTACCTCAAATCGCGGCTGCTCCTGCCCGAGCCGGGCGGCGACGAGGAGCCGACCGGCGAGGAACTGGCGGCGCTCTTGGCCTTCCGCCTGCAGCGGCTCGAAGCGATGCGCCACGCCGCCACCGAATTGATGGCGCGCAACCGGCTCGGCCGCGATCTCTTCGGCCGCGGCGCGCCGGAGCCGACGATCGTCACCGACACCGGCGCCTATACCGAGACGCTCTACGACCTGCTCAAGGCCTATGCCATACAGCGCCAGCGCACCGCCATCACCCATTATTCGGTCCAGGCGCGCCAGGTGCTGCAACTCGCCGATGCACGCAACGTTCTGGTCCGGCTGGTCGGCGAGATCGCCGAGTGGACGCCGATCGACCGGTTCCTGAACCAATACCTGGCCGACCGGCCCGAGGAGCGCCAGAGCGTGCTGGCGAGTTCGTTTTCGGCAAGCCTGGAACTGGTCCGCGAAGGTATCGTCGAACTGCGCCAGACCGCGGCGTTTTCGACGCTGTTCATGCGCCGGCGCGGCGCCGCCGAATCGACAGATGACGATGACAAGGGCCGTACCGCCGATGAATGAGCGCGCAGACCGGGACATGTCGGAGGAGCGGCCTGAAATCGTTCACAAGACGGCATCGGCCGAATATGCGCGGATGCTCGAAGCGCTTCTGTTCGCCGCGGCCGGCCCCATGGACGAGGAGACGCTCGCGGCCCGACTGCCCGACGACGCCGACATACCGGCGCTGATCGCGCTGATCGAGGCCGACTATCGGGGGCGCGGCGTCAACCTGGTGCGCGTCGCCGGCAAATGGGTTTTTCGGACCGCCGACGATCTCGCCTTCCTCATGCGCCGCGAGGCCGCCGAGGAACGCCGGCTGTCGCGGGCGGCGCTGGAGACGCTGGCGATCATCGCCTATCACCAGCCGGTGACTCGGGCCGAGATCGAGGAGATCCGTGGCGTGTCGATCAGCCGCGGCTCCCTCGACATCCTCATGGAGGCCGGCTGGATCCGCATGCGCGGCCGCCGCCGCTCGCCGGGGCGGCCGGTGACCTACGGTACCACCGAGGCGTTTCTGGTGCATTTCGGCCTTGATGCGATCGGCGACCTGCCGGGTCTCGACGAACTGAAGGGGGCGGGCCTGCTCGACACAGGTCTGCCGCCGGGATTCCGCGTTCCGGTTCCCGACGACGATAGAGGGCTCCGCGACGACGAGGACCCGCTCGACATCGACGAGGCCGAGCGCGAGGCGGACGCGTAACCCTCCCCTCGCAATCGCGCGCTGCGCACCCATATTGACGGGACCGCGGATTGGCGCGATCGGTTTGTTGCGGGACTATGGCCTTTCTGCAATAGTGCCGGCGCGAAGCTGCGGCGTAGCGGCCAGATGAGGAGATTGCCCATGTCTATTGGGTTTTGGCAAATCGCGATTATTGGCGTGATTATCGTGCTGTTGTTCGGGCGCGGTAAGATCTCCGAGCTCATGGGCGATGTCGCCCAGGGGATCAAGAGCTTCAAGAAGGGAATGGCCGAGGAGGAGCAGGACGACGCCAACGTTACCGCCAAGACCATCGACCACGACGCCTCGGAGACCGTTCACAGCACCGAAAAGGCCGAAGACAAGCCCAAGGTCGGCTAGAGCATCGGGCCGAAAAAGCTTGCCCCGGGCTTGAACCGGGGTGGGAACCGGTTTTCGGACAAACCCGATGCTCCACAACAAGCTAGACCAAAATGCGCGATTCAGCCTTTTCGCATTTTGCTCTAAAGTGCAGCAGCAGACGGCTTAGCAACAGCCGGTCGCCGGCCGGCCCCCGAGCGTCCGGCAGAGGCTTTGACGGGCGGCGCCGCCGCGACCGATCCGGGGTGCAGTAATGTTCGATATCGGCTGGACGGAACTGTTGGTGATCGCGGTCGTCGCGATCCTGTTCGTCGGGCCGAAGGACCTGCCGGGGGTGCTGCGCACGCTGGCCCAGGCGCTCGGCAAGCTGCGCAAGATCGCCGGCGAATTCCAGACCCAGTTCAACGAAGCGCTGAAGGAAGCCGAGCTCGACGACCTCAAACGGGACGTCGAGGGCATCAAGAACGCGGCGACCTTCAAGGACGTGCGCGACGAACTCAATCCCTTCAAGGACGTCGACAAGGATTTGCGCGAAGCCACCGCGGCACTCGACCGCGACGCCCGCAAGCCGGCGAGCGGACCGATGTCGAGCGCGCCGCCGGAACAGGAGGCCCCGGCACCGGCGCCCGGCGGCAACCCCTCTCCGCAGGCGGCCGGATCGGCGATGGACGAGATGACCGCGGCAAACGCGGACTCCGAACCCGATGAGGCGGCGACCTCGGCCGAAGACCAGCCGGCGAAGCGGAGCAGCGGCGCATGAGCCAGGACGACATCGAGGCATCGAAGGCGCCGCTGATCGAGCACCTGATCGAGCTCCGGTCGCGGCTGGTCAAGGCGCTGATCGCGATCGCCATCGCCTTCGTCGCCTGCTTCGTCGTCGCCGACATCATATTCAACATTCTGCTGGTGCCCTATGAACAGGCAGTCGGCGAGGTCGCCGATCTGGAGCTGATCTACACCGCGCCCCAGGAATATTTCTTCACCCAGATGAAGCTGGCGCTGTTCGGCGCGCTCTTTCTCGCCTTCCCGGTGATCGCGGTGCAGATCTACATGTTCGTCGCGCCGGGGCTCTACCGCCATGAGCGGCGGGCGTTCCTGCCCTATCTGGTGGCGACACCGATCCTTTTCGCGATCGGCACCGCGCTCGTCTATTTCGTCGTCATGCCGCTGGCGATGACCTTCTTTCTGTCGCTGGAACAGCAGGGCGACGGCGTTGCCACGATCAAGCTGGTCGCCCGGGTCAGCGAATATCTCGGCCTGATCATGACGCTGATCTTCGCCTTCGGCCTGGTGTTCCAACTTCCGGTAGCGCTGACGCTTCTGGCGCGCGCCGGTTTGGCGACCGCCGATGGGCTGGCGGGAAAGCGCAAATACGCCATATTGCTGACCTTCGTCGCCGCCGCCGTGTTGACGCCGCCCGATCCGGTCAGCCAGATCGGGCTTGCGATCCCGACACTCCTCCTCTACGAAATCTCCATCTATTCCGTGCGACTCGTCGAACGGAAGCGCGCCGACGAAGAGGCCAAACGGGAAGCCGGCGAGGCGGTGTAACTGCCGATTCTTCTTAGGTTTTCCGGCAAGCGCTTGCCGACGAAACGCAATTGCCGGGACCGGCCGCAATGTTCGATATCAAATGGATCCGTGACAACCGGGAGGCGTTCGACCTCGCGCTCAGCCGGCGCGGCCTGCCGCCGCAGGCCGAGGCGCTGTGCGCGCGCGACGAGGCGCGCCGCGCAAAGGTCACCGAATTGCAGCAGCTTCAGGAGCGCCGCAACGCGGCCTCGAAGGAGATCGGCCAGGCCAAGGCGAAAGGCGAAGACGACCGTGCCCAGGAGTTGATCGACGAGGTCGCAAAACTGAAATCGGCGCTGCAGGCCGGCGAGGACGAGGAGCGGCGCCTCAACGCCGCTCTTGAAGAGGCGCTCGCCGAGGTGCCGAACCTGCCGCTCGACGAGGTGCCGACCGGCGTCGACGAGGCCGACAACGTCGAAATCCGCAAGGTCGGCGAAAGGCACGAATTCGATTTCCCGCCGCGCCAGCATTTCGAGATCGGCGAAGCCGCCGGCCTGATGGATTTCGAGACCGCAGCGCGGCTTTCGGGCGCCCGTTTCGTGGTGCTGCGCGCCGGGCTGGCGCGGCTGGAACGGGCGCTCGGCCAGTTCATGGTCGATCTGCACACGACCGAGCACGGCTATACCGAGATTTCGCCGCCGCTCTTGGTGCGCGATCAGGTGATGTTCGGCACCGCGCAACTGCCGAAATTCGTCGACGACCAGTTTCTCGCCACCCGCACGATCACCCGCGCCGAGCTCTTGCAGAACGCGCTGGCGGGCGCCACCGACGACGATCTGTCGGCGCTGGATGCGCACAAGATCGAGCTTGCCGAACTGGTGACCAAGGTGCTGGAACGGGCGCCGTTGAAAGAGGATTTCTGGCTGATCCCGACCGCCGAAGTGCCGCTGACCAATCTCGTGCGCGAGCAGATTCTCGACGAGGAGGATTTGCCGATCAGGGTCACGGCGCTGACCGCCTGCTTCCGGGCCGAGGCCGGATCGGCCGGCCGCGACACTCGCGGCATGCTGCGCCAGCACCAGTTCCAGAAATGCGAGCTGGTGTCGGTGACGACGCCGGAGGCCTCGCGCGAAGAACTGGAACGGATGCTCGGCTGCGCCGAAGAGGTGCTGAAACGGCTCGATATCCCCTATCGCGTGGTCACGCTATGCACCGGCGACATGGGCTTTGCCGCGCGCATGACCTACGACATCGAGGCGTGGCTGCCCGGCCAGGACGCCTATCGGGAGATTTCGAGCTGTTCGGTCTGCGGCGATTTCCAGGCGCGGCGCATGGGCGCGCGCTATCGCCCGGCGGAAGGTAGGGGCGTGCGCCATGTGCACACGCTGAACGGCTCCGGCATCGCCGTCGGTCGCGCCCTGATCGCCGTCATCGAAAACCACCAGAATGCCGACGGCTCGATCACGGTGCCGGAGGCGCTGCGGCCCTATATGGGTGGGCTGGAGCGGATCGAAGCCGAATGAGCGCTACGGTATGCACACGTCTTGCCGATTCGCGCCGCTTTGGGTGGAAAAAATCTGCGCGCAAAGCGAACCTCTTGGCACCTTCCCCGCGAAAGCGGGGAACCATTGGCCGATCCGTCCTTATAGGCGCTTGTTTTGTCAGTCGAAACTCCAGTCCGCAATAGCCGATGACAGTGCGTATCGACGGGATAATTGGATTCCCGCTTTCGCGGGAAAGGTGGATAAAGGGAAGGCCACGCCAACCGGCCATCGCATCAATTCGGCGACGTTCGAACAGGGATATGTCCTGAAATGCGGCGCGTCAGGCGATCGATCGATGTCGTGCCGGTATGCGGCTTTTGAGATGTGTGAATCCCCTAGCGAATGAGCGGGCCCCATGCGCATTCTGATCACCAATGACGACGGCATCCACGCGCCCGGCCTCGGCGTGCTGGAACGCATTGCGTCGAGCTTCTCCGACGATGTCTGGGTGGTGGCGCCGGAGACCGACCAGAGCGGCGCGGCCCATTCGCTGACCCTCAACGATCCGCTGCGGCTGCGCCAGATCGGCGACAGAACCTTCGCGGTCCGCGGCACGCCGACCGACTGCGTGATCATGGGCGTGCGGCATCTGCTGCCGGAAAAGCCCGATCTGGTGCTCTCCGGCGTCAATCGCGGCCAGAACATCGCCGACGACGTCACCTATTCCGGCACCATCGCCGGCGCAATCGAAGGGACGCTGCTCGGTGTCCGCTCGATCGCGATCTCGCAGGCCTATACCTGGGAAACCCGCGACGCCATCAAATGGCACACCGCCGAGTTACTGGCGCCCGATCTCATCCGCCGGCTGCTCGATATCGAGCTCGACGGCAACGTGTTGCTCAACGTCAACTTTCCCGACCGCGAGCCGGATGAGGTGGCCGGCACGGAAATGACCGTTCAGGGCCGCCGCAACCAGGATCTGCTCTATATCGACCCGCGTGAGGACGGCCGCGGCAATCCCTATTTCTGGATTGCCTTTGAGCGCCAAAGGTCGACGCCGGCCAAGGGCACCGACCTTTGTGCCATCGCCGAGGGGCGGGTGTCGGTGACGCCGCTGACGCTCGATCTGACCGATGCGGACGCGCACCGGACGCTGCTGTCGCACGGCGAATGAGGTGCTACACTGGTTTCAACGCAGTATGCGCAGGCGGGCGCTTGACGCTTTGAGTGATCATTCCGAAAACCGGCCGAACGGCCCGATTGACGATGCCGGCGATCCGACCGACGACGCCGACCGTCAGCGCCGTGCCGAATTCATCCTGATGATGCGGGCGCGCGGCATCCGCAATCGCCGCGTGCTGTCCGCGCTCGAACGGGTGCCGCGGCAGGTCTTCGTCGAGGCCGGCTACCGCGATATCGCCTATGCCGACCGGGCGCTGCCGATCAGTTGCGGCCAGACCATCAGCCAGCCCTTCATCGTCGCCTACATGACCGACCAGCTCGATGTGCGCGAAACCGATACGGTGCTCGAGATCGGCACCGGCACCGGCTATCAGACCGCGGTGCTGGCGCTGCTCGCCGACCACGTCTATTCGATCGACCGCTACCGGACGCTGGTGGAAAACGCCGAGCGGCGCCTCGCCGCGCTCGGCATCGCCAATGTCACCGTCACCCTCGGCGACGGCTATTACGGGCTGCCGGATGAGGCGCCCTTCGACCGCATCATGGTGACGGCGGCCTCGCCCGAAGTGCCGTCGACGCTCGAAGAGCAGCTTGCCGTCGGCGGCGTCATGGTCATCCCGGTCGGGCCCGAGGGCGGCGTGCAGACGCTTTACCGGATCGAGCGCAGCGAGGACGGCCTGTCGCGGACGCGGCTGATCGACGTGCGGTTCGTGCCGCTGGTTCCGGGGACTGCCCGGCAATTATAGCCGCTTCGGTAAAAAATTTTTCGGGAATCGGCGGTTTCCGGCGCTTTCAGTGCCGATTTGAACGAATTGATCGATTCGCTTAAGCCTTTGTCAACGTAAACGGAGTCTACTTGGCGCTCAGTAGTGTTGCGTCCGATGTGAGTAGGCTCATGCGTATCGAGTTTTCCAGTTCGCGGTTGCGTATGCTGACCGGCGTTGCCCTTATCGTCATGCTCAACGGCCTGACGACCGGATGCAGCGCCGATGCGACGCGGTTGAGTTCGCCGCTGTTTCCCGGAGCGACCGAAAACCAGCACACGACGATCGGCGGCGGGCCGCCGCCGACCTACGGCGAATATACCGGCTCGGTGAAAAAGCAGCCGCCGCGGAACGCGGCGACGAAGCGGAAGTCGCTGCTCGACTTCCTCGGCCTGCCCAAGCGCGACCGCAAAATTGAAACCGTGCCGGCCGACACAAGGGTGACCTCGCGGCCGGCCGACTACACCCGGTCTTCCGACACCTGGACCGGCAGCGGCGGCGGCTGGACCGCGGCCGGCGGCACCGCGATCACCATGCGCGAGGGCGATTCGATCTACAGCCTGTCGCGCCGCTTCGGCGTTCCGAGCAAGGAGCTGATGCGCGTCAACCACATCAGCGATCCTTCAGAGGTCCGCGCCGGGCAGCGGATCATCATCCCGACCTATGTCTATGGCCTGGGCGCCCCGGTTTCCGCGCCCGATGCCGGCCATGGCGGGCGCATCGCGAAACTCGAGGCCGGCCGCTATCCAAGGCCGGCCGCCAATCCGCGCCGCTTCCGCGGCGATGACGGCCCGCTGACCACGGCCAGCATTTCGCGCCGGCCGACGCCGACATCCGCGGGCAATGTCCATGTGGTCGAAAGCGGCGAATCGCTCGGCGGCATTGCGATGCGCTACGGCGTCCGCCGCAGCGACATCATGCGCTTAAACGGCATCGACAATCCCGACCACATCCGCATCGGCCAGCGCCTGACGATACCGGGGGCCGGCGCGCCGATGCCGGTCTATTCCAGCAGCGGCACTTCCGGCACCATCACGACCGCCTCGATTCCTCCGGTCGTGGTCTCCGCGCCGCGGCCGCCGCGTAAACCCCTGCACACCGCCTCGATCCGCGCCCGGCCCGGAACCGAGATTGCCGCCCGGGCGGAAGGCGAGGGGCGGGTGCCGATGCCGGTTTCCCGTCCGGGGCGGGCAAATCCGGCCGCGGTCCGGCCGCCGCAGCGGGCCGAAGAGGTCAGAACGGCCGCCGCTCCCGCCACTGTCGAGCGCGCCCGCGACGGCGTCAGCTTCCGCTGGCCGGTCCGTGGCCGCATCGTCTCGAGCTTCGGCTCCTCGACCGACGGCGAGCGCAATGACGGCATCAACCTCGCGGTTCCCGAGGGCACCTCGGTGAAGGCGGCCGAGACCGGCGTTGTCGTCTATTCTGGCAATGAATTGAAGGGGTTCGGCAATCTCGTTCTGATCAAGCACAAGCAAGGCTGGGTCACCGCCTACGCCCATAACAGCGAGTTGCTGGTTGAGCGCGGCGACCGCGTCAACCGCGGCCAGATCATCGGCAAGGCCGGCAAGACCGGCTCGGTGACCTCGCCGCAGGTCCATTTCGAACTGCGCAAGGGCTCGAAACCGGTCGATCCGAACCTCTACCTGACCAATTCGTGAGTTCGCATCGATCAGCGCTTTATTCCCCGCGAATCCAGCCTGATCAAAAATGGCGGGACGGCTTCACTCCTGAAGGAGGACCCCAAGCCGTCCCGCCAGATCCTGTATGAACTGCCAGGCAACGCGGCCCGAGCGGGCGCCGCGGGTCGTCGCCCATTCGAGCGCCTCGGCGCGCAATTGCGCCTCCTCGACCTCAAGGCCGTAACGGGCTGCATAGCCGCGCACCATGTCGAGATATTCGTCCTGGCTGCAGCGGTGAAAGCCGATCCACAAGCCGAACCGGTCCGACAGCGAGACCTTTTCCTCGACCGCCTCGGACGGGTTGATCGCCGTGGACCGCTCGTTCTCCATCATGTCGCGGGGCAGGAGGTGGCGCCGGTTCGAGGTGGCGTAGAAGAGGGCGTTCTGCGGCCGCCCCTCAATGCCGCCTTCAAGCGCCGCCTTCAACGATTTGTACGACGTGTCGTCGCCGTCGAACGACAGGTCGTCGCAAAAGACGATGAAGCGGTGCGCAATGCCGCGGATGATGTTCATCAGCGCCGGCAGGCCCTCAATGTCCTCGCGGTGGATTTCGACGAGTTTCAAGGGTGTTAGGCGCTCGCGCTCAAGCTCGGCATTGATCGCCGCGTGGGTCGCCTTGATCAGCGAGCTCTTGCCCATGCCGCGGGCGCCCCACAACAGCGCGTTATTGGCCGGCAGGCCGCGGGCGAAGCGGCCGGTGTTCTCGACAAGCGTGTCGCGCATGCGGTCGATGCCCTTCAACAGCGACATGTCGATGCGGTTGACCGTTGCGACCGCCTGGAAGCGGGCCGGCGCCGAGTGCCAGACGAAGGCGTCGGCGGCATCGAAATCGGGCAGGGCCGGCGGCCGCGGCGCCAGCCGCTCCAGCGCCGCGGCGATGCGGCTGATCAAATCGGAAAAATCGTCTGGTTTGTCGGCCATCGGTTCGAACGCACCTCGCGCCTATCGCGGCGCTGAACACACTGAAAACGCAGATCAACGACCTAGCACTCTGAACGACACGGGGGAAGGGGCGGGGGCGGCCGTTTGCGGGGCGTGCGCTGAAATGGCTGCGAATGGCGATCAGTCGAAGGGATCGAGTTCGGCTCGTGCCTTTTTGGTCAGGCTCGAGCGCACCAGCCGGTATGAGGCGGCGAGCCGGTAGGAAAGCTCGTCCTCGGGCGTGCCCCACGGCAGGTTCACCCAGGAGCGGTGGAAATAGGGCGCCTTCACGCCGACGCCGGCATCGATCAGCATTTCCGCGGTCTCGATGCTGTCGGTCTTGACGGAGACGCCGGGCAAAACGGCGCCGATGCAGGCGAACATCTTGCCGCCGACCTTCCAGGCATCGTGGCCGCCGCCCCAGGGATCGGAAACCTCGGCCCCGGGAAAGGTCGCGCAGATGGCGTTGACAAGCTCGCGGGTCATGGCGGCAGGGTAGCGATCATCTTGCGGGTGCGGAAGGAGGCCGCCTCTTCCCCACAAGGGCTGTCGTGTTCACGCATCTCAGAAGCCGGATACGGCCACGACATCGATCGATCGCCCGAGCGCGTCGAATTTAGGGGAAATTCCCTGTTCGAACGTCGCCGAATTGATGCGATGGCCATTTGGCGCGACCTTGCCTTTGCCCACCTTTCCCGCGAAAGCGGGAATCCAATTATCCCCTCGATACGCTCTGTCGTCGGCTATCGCGGGTTGGAGATTCGACTGACAAAACAAGCGC
>JANQEG010000053.1 GCA_028278505.1 Rhodobiaceae bacterium | reverse complement strand
TGCTGGATGTTGCGCTCGTCCTGCGGCGGCACCGTGAACCGCGTGCCCTTGTTGACCCCGTCATGGTAGAAGAACACCCGGTAGATTTGGTGCCCCTTCTGCAGCGCCGCTTCGACGAATTTATACGCCGAATCAGACGCTTGGTGGGTATATGGTCCCTCGTTGACCTGAACTGCCAGCTTCACGTCTTATCCCCGCTCGTGCCGATAACCGCCTTCCCTCTTGCGGCACCGGCAAAGCGCCGGAAGGTCGGTTTCCCCTTAACCTGCGCTCCTAGAAATGGACGTGGGTCGACATGTTCATGTTGTGCCGCGCCCCGGTCCACGTATCGAGATGGTGCTTGGTGAACGGCAGGTCCGTCAGTTCGAAGAACCGCGGCCAGCCGATCCGCTCGATCCACTCGCCGATGCGCTCCCAATCCTTGGCGTTGTCCTTGTAGGCGTAGAGGATCTTGCGCACGATTTCGGAAACCTCCGGCCAGCGCGGCGGGTTGTTGGGCAGATTGGCGACCACCAGCTTGTGGAAGGTCGGCTTGGAGCGCGCATTGGAGTGCTTGCCGCCGACCCACACGGCGATCTTGGTGGAATCGTCGCCATTGATCTGCATCGGCGGGCACGGTGGATAGCAGGCGCCGCAGCAGATGCATTTCTTCTCGTCGACCTCGAGCGACGGCTTGCCGTTGACCATGGCCGGCCGGATCGCCGCGACCGGGCAGCGCGCCACGACCGCCGGGCGCTCGCAGACATTGGCGACCAGATCGTGATTGATCTTCGGCGGCTTGGTGTACTGCACGTTGATGGCGATATCGCCCTGGCCGCCGCAATTGATCTGGCAGCACGAGGTGGTGATGCGCACCCGGTTCGGCATCTCCTCCTTGACGAACTCGTCATAGAGCAAGTCCATCATGCTCTTGACCACGCCGGAGGCATCGGTGCCGGGGATGTCGCAATGCAGCCAGCCCTGGGTGTGGGAGATCATCGACACCGAATTGCCGGTGCCGCCGACCGGGAAGCCTTCCTCGCCAAGGCGCGCGATCAGCGGCTCGACCCTGGACTGGTCGGCGAGCAGGAATTCGATGTTCGACCGCGTCGTGAACCGCACATGGCCGTCGCAGAATTCGTCGGCAATGTCGCAGAGCTTGCGGATCGTGCCGACATCCATCTGCCGCTGGGTGCCGGCGCGCACCGTCCAGATCTCGTCGCCGCTCTTGGCGACATGGCGCAGCACGCCCGGGCGCGGCCGTTCGTGCCAGTCCCAATTGCCGTAATTCGCCTTCATGATCGGATGCATGTAGGGGAACGGATCGGGCACCCCGACCTCGTCGGGCATACGCGGTTGAGCTTCGGACATTTCCGCTGGTCTCCCTAAGAATTCTGTCGCTGACGGTTATTCCGCGGCGGCAGCGCCGGCGCCCTTTTCCTGGGCCTTGCGCTCGTACCACTTCTCCGCTTCCTCATCGAAATCGTCGGTGCGCACGTAACAGGACGTCCGCGGATGCTTGACCATGTTCGGGTCGGGCTCGACCTCGATCGCCTCGAGGAAGGCCGGCAGGCCGATGCGGTCGATGGTCTCGCCGACGCGTTCGTGCTCGAGCGCGTTTTCGGCGAAGAAGTCGAGCACCTTCTCGGCGAATTCGGTCAGCGCCTCGAAATCCTCGTCCGAGTCCAGCTTGAAGAACGGTATGATGTTGATGCCCATCAGATCGCCGACCTTGAGTGCCCGCTTGCCGCCGATCAGGATCGAGACGCCCTTGTCGTCGCCCGGCGACAGCGCCTTGGTCATGACGTTGAGGCAGTGCATGCAGCGCACGCAGGATTTGTTGTCGACCTCGAGCGTGTTGTCGTCATTGAGGCTCAGCGCCCGGGTCGGGCACATGGCGATGACGTGGTCGATGACGTATTTGCGGCCGACCTTGTCGACATAGGCCTTGACCTCGTCCTGGTTGACCTTCATGTCGTCGCGCCAGGTGCCGATCACCGCGAAATCGGCGCGATGTATGGCGTTGACGCAATCGTTCGGACAGCCCGAGAACTTGAACTTGAACTTGTAGGGCAGCGCCGGACGGTGCATCTCGTCGAGGAACTCGTTGATGATGTCGCGATGGGCGCGCACCTCGTCATAGCAGCTCATCTCGCAGCGGGCATGGCCGACGCAGCTCATCGAGGTCCGCAGCGCCGGACCGGCGCCGCCGAGATCGAAGCCCATTTCGTTGAGCGCATCGAACGCCTTCTGCGTGTTTTCCGTCGAGGTGCCCTGGAACATGATGTCGCCGGACTGGCCGTGGAAGGCGATCAGGCCGGAGCCGTGCTCTTCCCAGACGTCGCACATCTGGCGCAACAGGTCGGAGGTGTAGTGATAGCCCGCCGGCGGCTGCACGCGCAGCGTATGGAATTCCTTCGATTCCGGGAACTTGTCGGCGACTTCGGAGAACCGCGGGATGACGCCGCCGCCATAGCCGAACACCGAGACGGTGCCGCCCTTCCAGTAGCCGAGCCGGTTCTCGTAGGAATGTTCGAGCTGGCCGAGCAGGTCGTTGATCATGGCGCGGTTGCCGTCGCCCTCGTCGCGCAGGGCCTTCAGGCCGGTGATGAAGCTCGGCCACGGACCGCTCTCCAGATCGTCCAGTAACGGTGTGTCGTGAATCTTCATGTCGCCCTCGCTAGCCGCGTCCCCGGAAACCGGGCCGATGTCGTTAGGCATTGATCCTCCACCTCTTCATGGGCCGCGCCGTTGTCCTCCCAAACGACAGTAAACGCTGCATGTTCGTCTCCTCCCGCTGTCCGCCAAACCCCCTGGCGGGCACCGGCCCCCGAATGCTGTTTATCCGGCGCGGAAAAGCGCCTATTTGGACATTCGGCAATCATATATCGATTTATTCATATCAGCAAACTATAATATTCGACAAGATCGGTCTCGGGCAAGCGTCAAATGTTTCGGTTCCGGCCGCGACACCGACGCTTTGACGGGCGCGGACCACCCCGTCGAAATGACGCGCTTGCCGCCGTTGTGATCCTCGGGACTTGCGGTATAAATATATGAATTACAAAGCAGATCAGGAGCGTCCGCGGACCGTTCCGGAGAGGCCGGGGAACCGTCATGACAGATATTGAAATCGCTCCGCGCCCTGTGGACAGCCTCTGGCCCGCGCGCGGTCCGTTCTCCCGCGACAACGACGCCTACGCGCGCTGGCGCGACCGAAAACTCGCCGACGCGCCCGAATCTGCGGCCGATCTGATCGTCGAGATTGCCGATTTGTCGGCCCCCTCCGAAATCGAAAAGGCGGCGATTCTCGAACGCTGCCGCCGCGCCAATATGGCGATTTACGCCTGCCGCGGCCGCTGCCTCGACGATCGCGCGGTGCGGCCCGACCTGGCCGCCTTCGCCGCCGCTTTCGGCCTGCGCGATCTGGAGGACCACCGCTCCGCCGCCGATGACGGCATCGTCGCTTTGGAGGTCGCCGCCGGCGGCGGCCGCGTCGGCTTCATCCCCTATTCGACATTGGCGCTGAACTGGCACACGGACGGCTATTACCGGCCGATCACGGAGCCGATCCGCGCCATGGTGCTGCACTGCGTGCGCCCCGCCGCGGACGGCGGCCGCAATGGTCTGATGGACCCCGAAATCGCCTATATCCGGCTGCGCGACCGGGATCCGGAGCTGATCGACGCGCTGATGCATGCCGGCGCCATGACCATCCCCGAATTCGCCGAGGAAGGCCGGCTGCGGCCGACCGCGACCGGCCCGGTCTATTGGGTCGACCCGGCGAGCGGCGCGCTGCTCATGCGCTATACCGCCCGCAAGCGCAACATAAGCTGGCGCGACGATCCGGCGACAAAGGCCGCGGCCACCGCCCTGATCGAGATCATGAACGGCGACGACGACCAGGTTTTCCGCACCCGCCTTGACGCCGGTCAGGGCCTCATCTGCAACAACGTGCTGCACGACCGCACAGCGTTCAGGGATGCCGAGGAGGCCGGGGCCGGCCGTCTCTACTATCGCGCCCGCTACCGCGACCGCATCGCCGACAGCCTGCCGGCATGGTTCGCCGGCAGCTAATCCGCACGTATAGACAGGAAATCCTCGCGAATGGCCAATCTCAGCGATCTCATCATCTCCCACCCCGAGGTGCAGTCCTTCGAGGGTCTCGTCGAGCTTGTCGTCGCCGCCGCCCGCGGCGGCGAACGCTTCATCACCTTCGACATCAAGCCCGACTATCGCGACACCCCGCGGAACTGGGAGATGAAGCTCGAAGCGGCGTTCTACTGGGGCGACAAGGTGCAGCGATGAGCGGCGAGAGGACCGAAAAGCTCGCCGAATTCGACGCCCCCTACCGTCGCAAGGTGATGTTGGGCGAAGTCGAGTTTGACAGCGGCATGAAGCTTCTGCGATTGACGCTGCGCGAAGGCCATCGCATCACCATCGTCGATCTCGACGCCGCAACCGCGGACGCCATCGCCGCGGCGATGTCGGCCTGGGCCAAGGCCGCCGACCGCGGCTGACCGCGCCACCCTCTAGGAGACGGGAATGGACCATCTGCCGATTTTCCTCGACGTCCGCGACCGCCCCGTCCTTGTCGTCGGCGGCGGCACGGTTGCGGCGCGGAAGGCCGAGATGGTGCTGCGCGCCGGCGCCCGGATCACCGTCGTCGCCGAGGAGCTGTCGGAGGATTTCCGCGGCATTGCCGACCATGAACGGCTCAGCCATTCGCGCCAACCGCTGACCGCCGAGGCGATTGCCGGCGCAGCCCTGGTCTATGCCGCAAACGAAGACCCCGAGATCGACGCCGCCATCCGCGATCTCGCCCGCGACGCCGGCGTGCTCGTCAACGTCGCCGACGCGCCGCTGAACTGCGATTTCATCATGCCGGCGGTCCTCGATCGCGATCCGCTGGTCATCGCGATTTCGTCGAGTGGCGCCTCGCCGATCCTGGCGCGCATGATCAAGGCGCGGCTGGAGGCGACGATACCGGCCGCCTATGGCCGGCTGGCGGCTTTCGTCGGCCGCTGCCGCGACAAGGTGTCGGCGCGGCTTTCCCCCGGCGCGCCGCGCCGGCGGTTCTGGGAAGGGGTGCTGGAAGGGCCGATCGCCGATCTGGTGCTGACCGGCGCCGACGCCGAGGCCGAAACCGAACTCGACGCCGCGCTCGCCGCCATCACCAAGGGCGGCGAGGCCACCGCCAGGGGCGAAGTCTATCTGGTCGGCGCCGGCCCCGGCGATCCGGATCTTCTGACCTTCAAGGCGCTGCGCCTGATCCAGCGCGCCGACGTGGTGCTCTACGACCGGCTGATCGATGACGGCCTGCTCAATCTGGTGCGGCGCGACGCCGAGCGCATCTATGTCGGCAAGATGGCCAAGGACCACACCATGCCGCAGCAGGAGATCGGCCGGCTGCTGGTCCGGCTCGCCAGGGAAGGCCGCCGGGTGCTGCGGCTGAAGGGCGGCGATCCCTTCATCTTCGGCCGCGGCGGCGAGGAGATCGAACAGCTCGCCCGCGCCGGCATCCCGTTCCAGGTGGTCCCGGGCATCACCTCGGCCACTGGCAGCAGCGCCTATGCCGGCATCCCGCTGACCCATCGCGACCACGCCCATGCCTGCATCTTCATCACCGGCCACGGCAAGGACGGCCGCCTCGACCTCGACTGGAAGACGCTGCTCCAGCCGTTCCAGACGGTGGTCGTCTATATGGGCCTGTTGTTGCTCAAAGAGCTCACCGGCGAATTCATCGCCCGCGGCGCCGATCCAACGCTGCCGGCCGCGGTCATCGAGAACGCCACAAGGCGCAATCAGCGCGTCGTCGTCGGCACCCTCGCCGATCTCTACGACAAGGTCACCGAGGCCGACATCAAGGGTCCGGCGCTGATCATCATCGGCACCGTGGTGACCCTGCGCGGCAAGCTCAACTGGTACACGCCCGGATCGGCCGCCTCCGCCGCCGGCGGGGCGCTGCACGGCGTATCCGTCGATCCGCTCGACGTCGCCGAAATCGACGGCAGCGACTGAATTCCGGCAATCGCCGAATGCGCCGGGACGGTGGCAGCATCGGGGAATTTCCACAATACCGCGTTTTCCGCAAACTTGCGTATATTCGCAATTGGGCCATACTAGAGCATCGGAAACACGACACGGGGGAAGCATTGTGCCGGCCTGACTCACGGCAGGGCGGGCCGGCGCGAAGGGAGAGGGATACGTGGCAGATATCGCCGAATTGCAGGAAAACGCCTTTCAGGCAAGCGCGCTGCTGAAAACGATGGCCAATGAGTGGCGGCTGATGATCCTGTGCCATCTTTCCGAAGGCGAGCGCTCGGTCGGGGACCTGGAAAAGGCGCTGGGGCTGAACCAGTCCGCCCTGTCGCAGCATCTCGCGGTGCTGCGCCGCCAGAACATCGTCAAGACCCGGCGCCAGGCGCAGTCGATCTACTATTCGATCGCCTCGGACAAGGCGACCAAGATCATGACGACGCTCTACAACCTTTATTGCGCAGCGCCCGCCGCCCTGGCCGAAGTCGACTGACGGGCGATAGCGGCCGTCGCGGCCGACCCCGCGACCTGGCTGCGCGCAAGACCGGTTTCGTCCGCTGACATGGCAGATCACATCCCGGCGATGAGAGTGCTGAAGCCGGTGCTGATATTGCCGGGGACGGTGCTGGTCGCAATCCCCACCATCCTGCACTTCCTCTTTCCCGCCGCCGCCGCGTTCCGGCCGTGGTGGGGCTGGCTGCCGGCAATCTGTCTGGGGGTAATCGGGTTTTCGTTCGCGGTGTGGACGGTGCGGCTGTTCACCGGGCCCGGCGGCGGCACGCCGGCACCCTGGGATCCGCCGCAGAACCTCGTCATCGCCGGCCCCTACCGCTTCGTCCGCAATCCGATGATCAGCAGCGTGCTGATGATGCTCGCCGCCGAGGCGCTGATCGCCCGGTCGTGGCCGATCGCCGCCTGGTGGGCGGTGTTCTTCATCGGCAACGCCGTCTACTTCCCGCTCATCGAAGAGCCCGGCCTCGAACGCCGCTTCGGCGACGCCTACCGGCGCTATAAGGCGAACGTCCCGCGCTGGATACCGCGGTTGCGGCCGTGGACGCCTGCTGGCGATGGGTCTTAATAGTTCTTGTTAATTCTTGTTGGATATCCCATTTTACCGATATGAAGACCGAACCGATGAAAACACTCACAATATCCTTGTCGCCGCAGCAGCTAGCGCGGTTGCAGGATGCTGTTGGAACCGGCGCCTACGCGTCCAACAGTGAAGTCGTGCGGGACGCCTTGCGCCTGTGGGAGCAGCGCGAAGAGTTTCGCAAGCTCGAAATGGCAAAGCTGAAGCAGGCTTACGATGACGGCATGGCCAGCGGCGAAGGCCGCGCTGTGGATGCCGATACGCTTTTGGCGGAGTTGAAGGCGGACGCCCGCGCCCGTGGCTAAGTACGTTCTCAGTCGAAAAGCCGAACGGGATATCCGCCGGATCTGGAACGATATCGCGCTGGACAACGAGGCCGCAGCGGACGGCTTGTTACGCCGCATTCTCGACAAGGCCGACCTCGCCGCCGGGCAGCCCAATATGGGGGCACCCCGGCCAGAGCTCAGCCCGACCGCCCGTATCCTCATTGAGGGCAACTACATCGTTATCTACGAGCCAATGCCCTATGGGATACTCGTTGTGGCCGTCGTCTACGGCGGACGAAATCCCGAAAGCTGGTTGTAATTCGTTACATCTGAAGCGCAGTTCGGAAAAGCACCCTAAAGCAGCCCGAGTTCGAGCAGTTCGCGCTGCATGTCGGCCGGCAGGTCGCCGTTTGCCGCCGCCCGCGGCAGGTCCCGCGGCGCGTCCTGGCCCCGCAGATAGCGCCAGCCCTGGAACGGCCGGCGCGGCTGCGGCACCGTCGGGACCAGAACCGGCTCCATCACCAGATGGCAGCGGCCGATCCCGTCCGTATCGGTGAACGGGCGGATATCGATCAGCTTCGACCGGGCCAGCACCGCGCCCTTGATCACCCAATAGATCGAGCCGCCGTCGATGAGTTCGGCGCGGCGTTTCGGCACCATCCGCGTCATATGGATATGCTCCTCGGCGAGGCCCTTCGCGCGCCGGTCGCGCAGCTTGAACGCGATCCAGGCCTGCAGGCTTTCGACCGATTCACTGCCGACGCTGAGCTTGATCAGATGCAGGGCCATCGGCGCAGTGAAGGCCGGATCGGCAGTGCCGTCAACGGCCGACGGGTGCCCGCCGCGTCCATTTGTGGACAATCGGGAGCGTTTGTCAGTCGCCGGTGTGATCCGGGGTCGCCGAGGCGTCCTCGGCAAAAACGATGACCGGAGCCCCCTCGTCGACCTGATCGCCGGCCCTGGCGGCGACGCTCGCGATCGTCGCGGCGCACGGCGCCGTCACCGCGTGTTCCATCTTCATCGCCTCGACGACGAAGAGCTTGTCGCCCTTCGCCACCACCGCCCCGGGCTCGACGAATATGGCAACGAGCCGGCCGTGCATCGGCGCCTTGACCGCGCCGCCGGCCTCGATCTCGTCCTCATGCGCCGCCGGGTCGGGAAAGCGGACGCTCGTCTGGCGGCCGCCATCGAGCACATAGACGCCGTCCGGCCCGTCGACGATCGTCGCCGAATTGCCGACGCGCCAGTCCGGCTCCTCGCCGTAGAACGAGGCCGAGACGCCGTCGCCGCCCCAGGCGACATCCACCGCCTTTTCCTCGCCGTCGGCGAGCACGGGCAATGCAAACCGCCGGTCGGGGCCGAGCTGGAAACCGTCGCCCGCCGCCCAGGGCGAGGTCGCCGCTCCGCCGCGCCGCCCGGTCTCGCCGTCGATCCGGTCCCGCACCCGCTCCATCAGCCGCAGCGCACCGAGCGCCACTGCGGCATTGCGGCCATGCCCGCCGCGCAGCAAATCGGCGCCTTCGGCATCGACGAACCCGGTGTCATGCGCAGCCGCCCGGAATTTCGGATTACGCAGAATATCGGTGAGGAAGCCGAGATTGGTCCGCGGCCCGGCGACGATCGTCTCGGTAAGCGCCTGATCGAGCCGCATGATCGCGTCGTCGCGGCTGTCGCCATGGGCGATCACCTTGGCGATCATCGGATCGTAGAACGGCGACACCGCACCGCCCTCCTCGACCCCGGTATCGACGCGGATGCGGTTGCCGCCGCCGAAAGAGAGCGCATGCAGCACGCCCGTCGACGGCAGGAAGCCGTTTTCGGGATCCTCCGCATAAAGCCGCGCCTCGACCGCATGGCCGGCGATCGCCAGATCCTCCTGCCGGGCCGGCAGCTTCTCGCCCGCCGCGACCCTAAGCTGCCACTCGACCAGATCGAGACCGGTGATCGCCTCCGTCACCGGATGCTCGACCTGCAGCCGCGTGTTCATCTCCATGAACCAGAAACCACCCTCGCGCAGGCCCGCAGCGCTGTCGGCGATGAACTCGACGGTGCCGGCGCCGACATAGCCGACCGCCTTTGCCGCAGCGACCGCGGCCGCGCCCATGGCGGCGCGGACATCCTCCGTCATCCCCGGCGCCGGCGCCTCCTCGATCACCTTCTGGTGCCGGCGCTGGATCGAGCAGTCGCGTTCGAACAGATGCAGGTAATTGCCGTGCCGGTCGCCGAACACCTGCATTTCGATATGGCGCGGCCGTTGAACGTATTTCTCGACCAGGACACGGTCGTCGCCGAAGGCGGATTTCGCCTCGCGCCTTGCCGCATCGAGGGCGTCGTTGAAATCACCCGGCGCATCGACCCGGCGCATGCCCTTGCCGCCGCCGCCGGCGACCGCCTTGATCAGCACCGGATAGCCGATCTCCTCCGCTTGGGCCGAAAGCAACGCCGCCTCCTGCGCCTCGCCGTGATAGCCCGGCACGACCGGCACGCCGGCGCGCTCCATCAGCGCTTTCGCTTCGTCCTTCAGCCCCATGGCGCGGATTGCCGCCGGCGGCGGGCCGACAAAGACGATATCGGCGGCCGCGCAGGCCTCGGCAAAGGCGGCGTTCTCGGAGAGGAAACCGTAACCCGGATGAATGCTCTCGGCGCCGTGATCCCTGGCCGCGGCAATGATCCGCTCGGCGACGAGATAGCTTTCGGCCGCCGCCGCCGACCCGACCAAAACCGCCTTATCGGCCAGCCGCACATGCGGCGCATTGGCGTCGGCCTCCGAATAGACGGCGATCGTCCGCAGACCGATGCGCTGCGCCGTGCGGATGACGCGGCAGGCGATTTCGCCGCGATTGGCGACAAGGATCGATTCGAACATGTCCGGCTCCCGGCCCCGATCGCCGGGGCGCAGCAAACGTTCTAGAGCTTCTTGCGCTCGGTTTGAAGCGCCTGGGCGCATCTCTTGCCGTCGCCGGTCTTGCCGTGGCCGACGGATCACGGCCTGTTCACCTGATGCTGACGCGAACGTGAAAAAGCGTGTGTTGAAGCACTTTAGGCGAAAATGGAAACTCAGCCTCGCCGGTCGCGGTCACGGTCATTACTGAAACGCGGCGACCGCGATACCCAAGCTTTCAAACGCTCCAGAGGAGAACCGTCAATGAAACTCGCTCCCAAATCCGGCGTCGCCATTGCCGCGGCCGCTGCCGCCCTGATCATGTCCGGCGCCACCATCGCCCCGGTTCACGCCACCGAGGACAAGGTGCCGTGTTTCGGCGCCAATTCCTGTAAGGGCCACGGCGCCTGCAAGACCGCCAAAAACGAATGCAAGGGCCTCAACGAATGCAAGGGCATGGGCTTCGTCGAGCTGACCAAGGCGGAATGCGAGGAAGCCGGCGGTTCGACGACCGACCCGAACGCGTAAAAGTCCCGTTCGCCGGAACACCAGAACTCGCCGGGAACCTCCCGGCGAGTTTCCTTTTGGCGACCCGCGATCGCGAGCCCGAAGCCGCATCGGCATCGTTGAAACGATCGCCAGAACCGGTACATGATTGAGAACAATGTCTGTTGCAGACGACAAGCCGCCCTTTCTCGGCTTCGGCCTCGGGCTTCGCACGCCCCATTACCGGGACATCATCGACGGCGCACCGCCGGTCGACTGGTTCGAGATCATCTCCGAGAACTACATGATCGCCGGCGGCCGGCCACTGGCCAATCTCGACCGTGTCCGCGAACGCTGGCCGATCGTCATGCACGGCGTCTCCCTGTCGATCGCCTCCACCGATCCGCTCGACATGGACTATCTCGCCGGCCTGAAGGCGCTGGCCGAGCGGGTCCGCCCGCAATGGATCTCCGACCATTTGTGCTGGACCGGCGTCCACGGCATCAATCTGCACGATCTGCTGCCGGTGCCCTTCACCGAAGAGGCGCTGAACCATGTCTGTGATCGCGTCGCCCGGGTCCAGGATTTTCTCGGCCGCCGCATCGCGATCGAGAACGCCTCGAGCTATGTCTCATTCGCCGCCTCCGAGATGACCGAATGGGATTTCATGCGCGAACTGGCCGAACGCGCCGATTGCTGGCTGCTCGTCGACATCAACAACATCTATGTCAGCGCCTTCAATCACGATTTCGACGCCCTCACCTATCTCGACGCGATGCCGGCCGAGCGCGTCGTCCAGTTCCACCTCGCCGGCCACAGCAACAACCGCACGCATATCATCGACACCCATGATCACGACGTACCGGGCGATGTCTGGGATCTTTACCGGGCGGCCTTGCGCCGTTTCGGCGCGGTGTCGACCATGATCGAGCGCGACGACGACATCCCGCCGCTGCAAACGCTCATCGACGAACTGCAGATCGCCCGCGACATCGCCGCCGAGGAGCTGCGGCTGCCGGAGCCTTTGTCATGATCGATGCGCCCGACCTCGCCCGCCTTCAGGCGCGGTTCCAGAAGGCCGTGCTCGACGGCGACGATGATGTTCTGGCCGAAATAAACGACTCTGAAAAAGAAAACCGGACCGTCCTCTTCGGCGTCTACCGCAACGCCTATGTGCTGCGCCTGGTGGAATTCCTGGCGACCGATTTCGAATACCTCCACGCCTATCTCGGCGACGAGAATTTCGGCGAACTCGCCCGCGCCTATATCGCTGAAAACCCCTCACCCCACCGTAATGCCCGCTGGTACGGGGCAAAACTCGCCGAATTCGCGGCCGCCACGAAACCATGGTCGGCGCATAAAGAGATCGGCGAGATCGCCGCGATCGAAACCGCACTCAACGATGCCTTCGATGCGCCGGACGTAACACCTCTGGATATGGCCGCGCTCGGCGCCGTGGCTACCGAAGATTGGCCGCGGCTTGTGTTTTCGCCCCACCCGTCGACCCGGCGCCTCGACCTCGACACCAACGCGCTCGCCATCTGGATGGCGGTCAAGAACGACAGCGAGCCGCCAAAGCCCGAGCACACCGACAAGCCCGAAAAGGTGCTCGTGTGGCGCACCGAGCTGACGTCAAAGGTCCGCGCCCTGGCCGACGACGAGGCGATGATGTGGGACGAGATGGCGCGCGGCGTGCCGTTCGGCACGCTGTGCGAACTGCTCGCCACCTATTGGGACGCGGAAACCGCGCCCGCCCGCGCCGCCGGCTATCTGCAGGGCTGGATCGGCGCGGAGCTGCTGGCCGGGCCGGAGTAAACAGGGTTTCGCCGCTCTTGTTTGAGCACTCGCGCTCCGTTTCGCAGCCTTTCTCGGCGTCATTCTCGCAAAGGCCCACACCGTCCACCGTTCCCGCGAAAGCGGGAACCCATTGCCCTGCTCAACACAATATGTCGGTCGTGATCCGGGCAATCTCTCGAACTTATCAATTGAACCAGGGATTTGTCGCCAACGCCAATGGTTCCCCGCTTGCGCGGGGAAGGTGCCGATTGGGAGGCAAGTCGACAATCCGGCACATTCGAGACAGCCAAGTCACTGACCTTCACGAGAGACGGAAGTCCGTGACTTGGCCCGTCGACTTGCCAACGCATTTGTGAAGGCATTCAAACGCTTCTGAATGCCGATAGACCATTGGATTGCCCGCATAAATAAAGCGGGCAATGACGACGGAGAGAGCTCAAACGAACCAAAGAAACCGCTTAGCCGAACAGCAATGGGTTCTCGCCCGCCCCAACCGCCCGGAACCGGCTCAGATGTCGATCAGCACCCGCAAACCTCATTGGCTGCGGCCTCAAACGTCGTGCGCTGAATGCTTCCGCCGGCCGTGATGAAGACGCGTTCATAGCCGCCGACATTGTCTTCATAGGTCACGAGTTCGGTGGTGCCGTTATCGCATTTGATGACGGTGCCGTTTGAGCGCGTGAACTCGATTTTCCAGCACACGGCGGCGTGTGCCGAAGTGACAATGAGTGCCGACGCGGCGATCGCAAATACCGCACCCATAGCGACGTGTTTCATGGGTTTCCTCCCGTTCTGGCGGACCATGTCGCCATCATCCTTGGCTTGTATTTTGATTATATTCGTCTTTTTCGATTTCACGGTCCTGTAAGACCTTAGACAACGGCCTGCCCGAAATCAAATTTACCCGGCAAAATGGTGTCCGAAAAACCCGACACCGCGGACCGGCGCGGTTTCGCTCTGCCGCGAGAGAACCACCGAGGACACCGATTCCGAATTTCACCGACGCGCCGGAACAGCCTTGCCGGTGCCATCGATCACCCGCCCCGGACAGGCGACCTACAGATCAGGAAGTTGGCGCATACAAAAAGTCTTATATTCTTTTTTTTGAATAAACGATAATAATCCGATAAACTCGTATCGTCGAGGGAACGGGTGCACCGCCGACGGGGCCGATTGGCGGTGGTTGCATCGGCTGCGGAAGCTGTTTCTCCGCCGTCGTTCGGAGTGTGGCACGAGAGAAACCAGGGGGGATTCCATGTCCAAGCTTGTACCGCCGCATGGCGGCGAAACGCTGAAGCCGCTGCTTATCCCGGAAACCGAGCGGGCGGAGGAGCTGAAGCGCGCCGAGACGCTGAAAAAAGTGCCGATGTCGTCGCGCGAGGTGTCCGACGTCTTCATGATGGCCATGGGCGCCTATACGCCGATCGACGGCTTCATGAACGAGGCCGACTGGCGCGGCAGCGTCGTCGACATGAAGCTGACCTCGGGCGTGTTCTGGCCGATCCCGATCACGCTGTCCGCCGATCAGGCGCTCGCCGATTCCATCCATATCGAGGAGGAAGTGGCGCTGACCGACGGCGAGAGCGGCGAAGTCCTGGCCATCCTCGAAGTGCGCGACAAATATGCGATCGACCGCAAGCTCGAATGCGAGCACGTCTATCGGACCACCGACGAAAATCACCCGGGCGTCCAGAAGGTCATGGCCCAGGGCGCGGTCAATCTCGGCGGCAAGGTCTCGGTGCTGTCCGAAGGCGAGTATCCGGGCAAATACCCGGACCTCTACATTCGCCCGGCCCAGGCCCGCGCCATGTTCCTGGAGCGCGGCTGGTCGCAGGTCGCCGCCTTCCAGACCCGCAATCCCATGCACCGCAGCCACGAGCATCTCGCCAAGATCGCGGTCGAGGTCACCGACGGCGTCTTCATCCACCAGGTGCTCGGCAAGCTGAAACCCGGTGATATCCCAGCGGAAA
>JANQEG010000040.1 GCA_028278505.1 Rhodobiaceae bacterium | reverse complement strand
AGACTGGATCGCCACGGCCACTTCGTGGCCTCGCGATGACATCCTTCTTTGGTCCATCGCCTAAAGGCGAGGGATTTACCGATCCCCTATCGGGGACTTTAAAAAGAATGTAAAAAAAGGTATTGCTGATATTGTATATATTGCGACATACGAAATAGGGATTGAGAAGGAAAAAGAAATTACAAGAGATTTGCGATTGGACTCGAATCTAGCAGATTTCTGCTCATTTATATCTGCTAATTATGCGGATGTTGAACATTGCATAACTAAGGAGACAAGAGAATTTGTTAAATATGCAAATGAATACACAATAAGAAAGGACGAATTTTTTAATAGAAACATGGTGATAGCAAATAAGGATGTAATTAATATTTTCGGTAGAAATAGATATTTCAGTGTTTACAGATTAATGTCAAAATACCATTTAAGCAAAAAGCTTGTAGAGGAAAAAATTATCATTAATACCTACGATGGTGCAAAACTTATATATATTGATAGATATGGAGAGAGTTATAAAGGAGTAATCTTTTTTTCAAAGAGAAATATAGTTGGATTGGCGTTTTCGGAGAAATCATCTCTTGATGGATTAAAGGCAGTTAACATAAATATAATCAGAGAAGAGCTGCTTGAAAATGAGTATTTATTGCAGTTAACGAGAATAGGGAATAGAAGAGAAATAAATACCTATCGTTGTATTGCTTATGAGAGAGACGAAGATTTTTCAATCGCAGTTCGTATCGGCGATAAAGATGCAAAGAGCGTGAGATACTACTACGTTATAGATAATCGTAATGATACGAAAAGCGAAGATGGATATAGCGACTCAAGTTTCTCGTATAGTATAGAAAACGCAAGACGAAAATTGATTGATGGGGAAAGGCTTTACAGCGTATTTGCGAAATATCCAGAAGCATTTAATAACTTAAAAACACTAGATGATGTGATAGAAAGGGCAATTGAAATTGTCGGATAGAACAACTAAGCGAATAAAAAACGAAAAAATACCCGCATATGCTTTTCAGTCCGTCCTAAACGGCACGACCGGTCCGTCGTCGCCAATATCGAGCGTGAGCAATTCAACTCGGTAGGTCCGCTCGAACACGGTGCGAAATATCCCTTCGTTCCCCGTGTAGACGCACATGTCGATCGCCTTGCGGCCGAACTTGTCCTCAATGTCGATTCTGGTGATCGGGTGCTTGGCGATCCGTTCCACGATGAGCGCATTTTGACGGAAGATGGCGATGTGGAGTGCAGTCAGGCCGGCGAACGGGTCCTGCAGATTGATCTGATCGGGATCGGTGTCGATGATGTCCGACGCCTGTTTCGTTCGGTCGTAGTAGACGGCTGAAATCAGCGAGAGCTTGGCTGTTTGCTCGCCGCTGTCGGAGAATATGGACCGCCGGGCCGGCGGAATGGGGCGCGGTGCGAGGCTCAAAGCAATTCTCCGATAATCAGCGGATTGTCGAGCAGCTTGTCCAGTTGCGGCCCGATGTCCAAATCCGGCTTGATGAGATGAATGTGCGGGCTCCGCAGGAAGTTGCGGGGCTTGCGGTGATAGACCTGTTCTGTTCCGTAGACGAGGTCGACGCGGTTCTGCGTCCAGGCAAGCGGCGACACATTGATCTGGCTGCTGCCCCTTAGGAATACGTCCGACGCGATCTGTTCGCTGAATTCCTCCTTCATTTGGTCGAACTCTTCGCCGCGCAGGCTTTTCCATTCGTCCGGTAGGTACCGGATGCTGGTGTTGGCGTAGATATTGATTCCGTTTACATTGGTGATGTTGTAGGTCGCCTTTTCCTTGATGATGATCGAGTGAAGTTTCGGCACGCGGGTGAGACATTCGCGCAGAAAGACGTGGATCGTGTTGGACGAGGCTATGCCGATCCCCTCATAGAAGCACTTGACGTCGAGCGTTTCATATTCCGGCGGGAAGAGTGCGCCCATGGGCAGTTCGGCGGCGTGATAATAGTGGGCCGCGGTCCGCTTCAGGATCAGGAAGCTGCGTTGAGCGATATAGCGTTTAATCTCGTTGCCACGCTGTTTGCGCCACTGCTCGGGGACAATGAGCTTTTTCTCAAGTTCGGCCCGCACCCGGCTTGACGGTAGATAGCTGTGCGCGTCGTTCTCTGGAGCGCACAGATAGACCCCTTCGAATTCGCTCAGCAGGGATTCATCCCATTCCTCCAGATTGGCCATACTGAACAGGTGGAAATAATAGTCGCGCGCCGAGACGCCGACTTCCGAGAAGATCGTTTCCGGTTTCAATGACAACCGGAAATCCGGATCGAGTGTTTCGAGCCAGCCGACCAGCACGTCCAGCAAGATATCGCCAAGTTCGCCATCTCGCAGGCGGTTCAGATATGTCCTGTCAAAATGGCCTTTGCGGTGGTCCGATATGGAATCGGCCATGGCTGACCAGGTTTCGTACTTGGGAAGCAGATCGACAACGCGATGCAGGATGCGGTGGTACGCGTAGTCGTCGTACTTGGAATCCTTTGGTCGCGCCATTCTTGTAACACCGCTGTTACAGACATTCGGAAGTGCGTTTGATCTGTTCGCCGAAAATGACTTCGGCGAAAACGATCATGAACGCGAAAGTTGAAAACGAAAACTCGCAGATTCTCCAGCAATCGCAAAAGGAGCGACACCCCGGTTCTGCCGCCGCGGTTTCAACGATCGTACGATCGAATTCTCGTGGCGATGATGCGCAAAGGCGTCGCTTGCCGCCGACGCTGGAGGCCGGGGCGGAGTCCCAATACGCCTACAGCTATTTCAACGAAACGCTGTTTCGCGGCGAGCTGCCCGATTGCCAGATCACCTATACGCGCAAGGCAAACGTGCTCGGGCATTTCTACCCGGACCGTTTCGAGCGGTCCGACGGTAAGATCTGCCACGAGGTGGCGCTCAACCCGCACTTTCTAGCGTTGCGTGACGACCGGGAGTCGTTTTCGACGCTTGTCCACGAGATGTGTCACGTCTGGCGGCATGTGCTTGGGCCGCTGAACCGGCGCGGCGGCCGCGGCTCGAACGGCTATCACGATCTGGTCTGGTCCGGGATGATGGAAAGCATCGGCCTGATGCCTTCCGACACCGGCCTGCCGGGCGGCAAGAAGACCGGCAACCGGATGAGCCACTACATCATTCCCGGCGGACCGTTCGACGTCGCCTGTCGGGAACTCCTCGACGCCGGCTTCCGTATCAACTGGCATGACAGGATCAACCTGACGGCCGCGCATTTCGGCGGCGGTGGCGACGGCGATCAGCCAGAGCCGCAGAAGAAAGACCGCATCAAATTCACCTGCGGACAGTGCGGGCTGAACGCCTGGGCGAAACCCTCGGCGCATTTGAAGTGCGGCACCTGCAGCATCCCGATGCTGCCGGCCGGAACACATCTCCCGAAACCGATCGTCATCAGAAAGCAAGGAGCGTCATTATGAGCCGTCGTTTGCGAGCGTCCGGTCGCAACCAACAGCAACAAAGACAAGCTCAAAACGGTGGTGTGCTGACTGCCGCGGCTTTCCTCACGCTTGCCCGGATCATCGGCCTTTTAGTGGCACTGAGCGCCGGACTGGCCGTTTGCCTCGGTAGTTACAGCGATGTGGTGGCGAGCGACGGTCCGGCGAACTTCGTCTTGCCGTTTGTCATCGCGATCGTCGTCGCGGGCGGGCTGGCGGCCGGGTGGCATGTGGTGTTCGGCATGGCGGCGCAGGCGGAGACGAACCAGGAAAAGGTCGTCACCGCGATCATCGGCGCGGGGTTGGTTGTCATCGGCGTTGCGACATCGGCCTGGTTCCTCGCGGGTAAGATTGGTGGCGCACCGGCGATCCAGGCGCACCAGAACGCCTATGTCCAGGAACTTCAGGAAGCCGAGGGGCTGGTTGCGGCGAATGCGGCCAAGGAAGCCGAAGTCCTGCGTGCCGCGGAACTGGGTGCCGCCACGCTAGACGCCACCGCTGAGGGGGAAGGTAGATATGGCGCCGTTTCGGGCAAGGCTGGTTACAAGGGCATTTATTCGACGCTGAAGAATGCCGCGTCCGCCTTGCTCGGCGCGCATGGCGATCTGCACGGGACGGACGCCAAGCGCAACCGGTTGCTAACCAGGGCCCGCCGCGAGATCGAACGCGCGGTCAAGGCGATCGCCGATCATGATGCGGCGGCCTTCAAGGAGGCGACGGGCCGGGCGGCAACCCTGATGGCCGATGCGGACCGGATAAGGCTTTCGGGTGTTGCCAATGGCATTTCGATCGGCTCGGCCTCCGGTCCCGCCGGCCGGGAAATCCTCGCCGCGGTCAATGCGGTGACATCGGTCGCCAGAGGCGTCGAAGGACAACTGCTGCCGATCACGATCCCGGTCTATCAGCCGATGGACGCGAAAACGGCGATCACCGTCTATCCGCAGCCATTGCCCTGGCTGATGGCAATCCTGATCGAAGCGCTGCCGCTCATCATGCTCGGGCTGCTTCTCGCCCTGCCGCGGGCGCCGACCGTCTAACCGAAGGCAAGAACCACAGCCAGCCGCGGCGACAGCGGCGGGCCCTGATCCAATGGAGGGAAAGAGATGTTCCAGGACGCGACGGGATTGCCGATGGCGGGCGGCGTGTTTGCCGCGGTGCTGCTCTATGCGGGTGTGAGCCTGTTCGTCACCGGGCCTGTCGTCGGGTCAAGAGTCATCGAAAAAACGAATTGGTCGGGTCAGTGCCAACGGCACATCCGTGCTCGAATCGAGGCCGATGAACCGGCGCAGCCAAGGCTGCCCAAGATTGGCTGCAACTTGATCTTCGGCCTCTATGGCAAGGCCGGCGAGGATTATTGCCGGGTGCATGGGCACCATTTCGACAACAACATTTTTTCGCAGACCCTGGAAGCCGCCGAAGAAGCAAAACGGACGGCTCAGAGAAGGCGCATGGAGTATGCGGCCTCACGTGCCGGGTCGCGCTGCGACTGCGCGGTGACGCTGACGCTGGAACGGCGCCGGACGGACTTTGCGCTCTATGCCGGAACGCTGCGGCTCGTCACGCCACGCTCGGTGAAGGCTCTGCAGAGCGAGCTCAAATCGGCGCTCAACTCCACACAATGCGCGATGAAAGGATGAGACAATGATCTTCGGCTTTGTCGAGGTTGATGCAGAGCACGCCTGCGTCAACACGCATCGGGACTCCTATCTCCTGGAAACGCTTACGGTCGTCTCGGTACGCAGGCCGCTGCTTGCCGGCGGGCTGATGTTCGGGCTCGGCTTCATCGGATTCGGGCTGGTCTTCGGCGATCTGCTCTACAGCCTTGAAATCGGGGCGACCGTCGGATGCGCATTGCTAGCGCTCGTCGCCGGCTGGCAGCTCGGACAGCTGAAACTGCTTTCGCGCGATCTTCGAGGCTCGGAACTTTCCGGCGCGATTTGGGGGCGGTACGGAAGCCTCAACAAAAAACGCTGCGAAATCGTGCGGGCGATCGGTTCTCGTCAGCGGGGCGTGGCGGCATGAAAGGGGAGGTCCACAATCCAGCCCCCGCGGCGCAGGCGTTCCGCCGCCGGTTGGGGCCAGTGGTCGCTATCAACGTAAAGCTTCTGGCGGCCTTCCTCGCCGGCTTTCTCGCCTGGGCGATCTGGCCGGAGAACGGCGCGGAATGGTGGCAGTTCCGGTTGCTTGCGATCTTCATCAGCTTTGCCGCTGCCCTGACGCTGGTCGAGGTCAGAAAAGCGATCACCCAGTTCTACGAGCGAGAGAAAACGCTTTATGAGTTCGACCAGATTGGTGGCAAACCCAAGGGCTCGGCGCTGGCGAACGATGACGATCTCGTCGATGCGGGGATGCGCTGATGGCCGAGATCGTCCGCCGCGTCATTGGAATGAGCTTTGACGGCAAGCCGATCTATGCCCCGAAGCACGCTCATTCGCTTCTGCTTGCCGCCGCCGGTGGCGGCAAGACCACATGCGGCGCTGTGCCCTGGCTGCAATCGCTGATCGCCGATCACGCCCGCGCCATCGTCATTGCCGATTCCAAGGAAGGCGAGATTGCCGCGCAATGCGCCGCCATGTGCATCAAATTCGGCCGCAAGGTCGCCATCGTCGACGATTTTGGCGTCCTCGGCTTCGACAACCCGCACCGCATCTCGCTCAACCGTTTCGGGGCGGTGATTGCAGCTTACGCAAATGAGAATGGCGAGCTGATCTTCTCCACCGAGAACGCCACCCAGGCGCTCATCGAGGAGCCGCCGCGGGACCAGAGGAATGCCTACTGGCGCGACGAACCGCGTACCTTGATCGAATTTGCGATTTGCACGCTGCTTGTGCGCAACACCAAGCTCGCAACACCGGGCGGAGTCTGGTCGCTCCTGTCCGATCCGGAAATGCTCGTCGCGATGGCCAAGATCGAAGCCGAGGAAGGCGACGAGGCGCTGGCCGCACTGGCGCTCCACGTCGTCGGCATGTCGAGGAACGAGGAGCACTTCCCCCAGCACCGGGCGGCGGCGCTGAAAGCCATCCGCATCTATGGCGCCGGCAGCGCGCTTCATCTTGCCGGAACCGAGGCGACGCACACCCATGAGCGGCTGATCGGAGGAAAATACATCATCTTTCTCGCCGGCCCGATCCGCCACATGGAACGGCTCGGCGCTGACTATGCGCTTCAACTGCAGAGTTTCATGGAGGTGGTGCTGTCGGGAAAGGCGCCGCCGGTCGGCTTCATCATCGACGAATTCACCAACGCGCCGCTGAGGGCGCTCGTCTCGCAGCTTACCACCATGCGCGGCTATGGCGGCGCCTGCCATCTGATTGCCCAGTCACGCTCCGAGATCGAGCGGAAGTATGGCGAGAAAGAAACCCTCACCATCGACGAGAACGCCGTCATCAAGCAGTGGTTCGGCTTCTCCTCGATCAAGGAGGCGGAACACGTCTCACGCGCCATGGGTGAGAGCCTGACGGTGTCGCGCTCGATCGGCGTCAACTCCGACCGTGACGCCTTTTCCGGCAACATCAACGTTTCCAAGGAGCGGCTGTTCACACCCGACGAACTGATGCGGCTGCCGCGGGATGAACAGATCATCCACGTCAAGGATGTGGGCTGGATCCACGCGAGGAAGATCGCGCAGAACCAGATCGCGCCCACCTGCTTCGACCTCGAACCAAATCCGCTCGAAGGCGGGGTGCTGCCGCCCGACCCAAAAATCACGCTCGATCCGACGCCGACAAATCGGGATGACGATGGGGACGAGGAGGACGAGGAATGAGAAAACCGCGCCTCTTGCGCCCCTCCTTCTTCGTCTGGCTGATCGTGCCGGCGCTGATGCTTGGCACATACCAGCTTTACGGATTACCGCATGTGATCTGGTCTTACGACTGGCGGGCAATGGGGCCGAACAGCTTTGCCGATTTCTCCAAGCGCCACTACACGCGCTGTTCCTATCTCGGCCCGACCGGACTCATCATCGATCACCCGAATGACGGCAAGTGTAGCTGGCTCCGCTTTGCCCACAAAGCCGAGGGCGAACGATGAGGATTGCGGCAACGATCTCAGTGCATCGAAAGCGGCGTTGTGTAGTCGCGCGGCGGCAGGTTCTGCTGATCGATGATCTGCATACGGACCATACCCTTCAGCACGCGCAGCACCGTCGCCTCGTCGATCGAACCACTGGCGATTTGCGCGTCGCAGCTTTCCTTAGACTGCAGCCGCAGATCGAAGGCCGAAACCTCCCGCCAGAACGCTTCGTAGCTGAGCGATTCGAGCCAGTCGCGAACATCCTCCTGGTCTTCAAAACATTGCATTTAAGAATTGTGCCGGATCGCCGATCGGCAATGCAAATTCCATCGGCAAAGCGAGGCTCACCATGGCTTTGACGCTGAGTGAGGAAGTGCGCCGTACCTTCGACAGGGTCGCCTTGCGGCATGAGGCCCATGCTATCCAGTCGCCCCATCAATGGCGCAGGGCCGATCAGGTCATGCAGCGTTGCGACAAGGCAATCGCCAAGGAAGAGGCGCTGTTCCGCACAAATTACGCCACCCGCGTCGAGGTCGCGCGACGACGGATCGTGAACGCGGCCGGCACCGCCAGAAAAGACCTGCAGCATCCTTGGGTCGGGCATGACCGGTTCTCGCCGGAGGATACGCTTCGTCAGGCCGAACGAGAGGTCCGCGCCCTCCATCACCGTCGCATCGGAAAAATCCAGGACTTCGAGGCGCGCGAACTGCGAAGGATCGTCAAGCAGTCGATGCGCGAGAACAATCTGCGCGGGGAGGCGCGCCTTGCGTTCCGGCAAGCGACCAACCGCCGCTCCGGCCAGGACCGCCGTCGGGGACCGACCCGATGATCCGCCTTACGGAAAACAAAACGCAAGAATATTGCGCCGGTTTTACTTGGAGGATTAGGAATATAGTCATATTATGTTCTTTAAATGTTCTTAATTACTGACAGAAAGGAGAGAACAGATGAACTATTTCTATGACCCCAAAGAAAACGAACGCGTGGCGCACGCCCGCGACAGCTTCTCGGGCCGGTTACTCACCGACCGGCAATTCGATGAGGCGATGGCGATCACCGGTATCATGGAGCGGGAGATCGCCAAATCAGGCGCCTTCAAGGACAAGCTCGGCGACTATGCCTTCGCCTTTGCTCGCTCGGAAAAGTTCGACGCGGTGAAGGCGGAGACGATGCTGCGCGACCTCTTCAAGGAACGCACCGGCCAGAGCATGAACGACATGCACAAGGCATTTGCCGAACGCGCCGAAAAGCTCACCCAAGAGCAGAGGGAAAGCGCCTATCAGTACGCCGTCGAGGTCGGCACCCTGATCGAACAGGGCAACAAGATCAGCTTCAACCGCGCCTTCGCCCATCAGGCTCAATTCCTCGCACAGGAACTCGGGATCACCGACGCCTATGCAAAGTCGCTGATGATCGACGAGTTCCGCGCTGTCGAGAACGCCGAGCTCTACGATTGGGGCAAGGAGCTGGAAGAGCAGTTCTATCGCCCGCAGATCGAGGCGGAAAAGGCCGAGCGGGAAGCCGCGCGCAGTCGCGGCAGATCCCGCGAGCGCTCCTCCGGCGATGGTGAAGCCCCGTCGCGCGGGCGGTCTTCTGGAACAGCCGATACCCTGTCACGCGGGAGAAGCCGCGCAACCGGACGGTCCACCTACCGCCCGCGGCCGGGACCTTGATCGGTATCGGAGGACGTGGTCCGATGACTGACGAAACCGTTAGCAACGAAGCGCTGTCGGATGCCGTCGCAGCCGAGCTGTCGGCGCCGGGCCATCGCCCGGCGCTGACCCTCGACGTTGCCCTTTACGAGAACTACCTCACCGACAGCGATCTCTCCGAGGACCAGAAGCGGGAATTCCTCGAAACCCTGTGGTCGATCATCGTCGCCTTCGTCGATCTCGGCTTCGGCGTTCATCCCCTACAACAGGCTTCGGAGGCCTGTGGGCAGAATTCGGATTTGCCGTCGTCGGCGAAGGACGATGTGGTAAGCTCAGATGTCAAATTGCCCAAAAACAGATTTTCGGAAATCGCGAGCCCTCGAAACGATGGCTGTGCGGGAAGGACGGACTCATGAGTTTGATGGAAGACGACAATTTCGAGAGAAAAAAAGCGCTGATTTATTGCCGGGTGTCGAGCAAAAAGCAAAAGATCGGTGGCAGCGGGCTCGATAGCCAGGAATACCGATGCCGGCAATATGCCGCCGCCAAGAACTATGAGGTCGAGGAGGTTTTCCCGGACGACATAACCGGTGGCGGCGATTTCATGAAGCGTCCGGGCATGGTGGCGCTGCTCCGCTATCTCGATTCCAATCCGGGTGAGAACTACGTGGTCATTTTCGATGACCTGAAGCGGTATTCGCGGGACACCGAGTTTCACCTGCGCCTGCGTCGGGAAATGCAGGCCCGCAACGCGACCCGTGAGTGCCTCAATTTCAATTTCGAGGATTCGCCTGAGGGCAAGTTCTTCGAGACGATCGTCGCGGCGACGGGAACCCTTGAAAGGGAACAGAACGGGCGGCAAGTCGTCCAGAAAATGAAGGCCCGCGTCGAACAGGGATTTTGGGTTTTCCGCGCGCCGGTCGGTTATCGCTACGAGAAGTCCGCGCGTGGCGGTAAGGAACTGGTGCGCGACGAGCCTCTCGCATCCATCGTGCAGGAAGCACTTGAGGGATTTGCCAGCGGACGCTTCGCGACGCAGACGGAAGTTAAGCGGTTCCTCGAAAGCCAGCCGGAATATCCGAAAGACACTTCGGCAGGATATATCCGTCATTTCACGATCACGCGCTTCCTCAACAAGGCGGTCTATGCCGGCTATGTCGAGGCGCCGGAATGGAAGGTCTCGCGGCGCAAAGGCAACCACGAAGGCCTGATCTCGTTCGCCACGTTTCAGAAGATCCAGACCCGTCTCAAGGAAACTGCGTATGCGCCGGCGCGCAAGGACATACGGGACGACTTCCCGCTCCGCGGCTTTGTCGCCTGCGGCGAATGCGGCAGGCCGCTGACGGCCGGCTGGTGCAAGGGCAAGTACAAGAAATACCCCTACTATTTCTGCCAGAACAGGGACTGCTCCAGCTACGGCAAGTCCCTGAAACGGGACCGGATCGAAGGCGAATTCGAGGACATTCTTAAGAGCCTCACGCCGACGGAGAACCTGTTCCGGATTGCCAGGGCGATGTTCGAGGATGCTTGGAAGCAGAAGGCGTCCCAAACCGGCCAGATCAGAAAGGCTCTGCGCACGGAACTCACGCAGATCGACAAGCGCATCGAAGACCTGGTGGAGCGCATCGTGGAAACGACGAGCGCAGTCGCGATCAAGGCCTATGAACGCAAGATTGCGCAGCTCGAAGACGACCGGCTTTTGGCAGCCGAAAGGCTGCAAAAAAGCGTGAAAACGAAGGCGACACTTGGAGAGATTATTGAACTCTCCTACCAGTTCCTGTCAAACCCTTGGAAACTATGGGTTTCCGGCGATCTGCGCTTGCGAAAAATGATCCTCAGATTGGTTTTTTCCGAGGCTTTGCCCTACGATCGGGAAAAAGGTTATAGAACACCAAAAACCACCTTACCCTTCAAGGTGTTAGAGGGTCTTCGCAAGGGCAAAAATGAGATGGTGCTGCGAGTGAGGATTGAACTCACGACCTCTCCCTTACCAAGGGAGTGCTCTACCACTGAGCTACCGCAGCGTTGAAGCTGGCCTCGGACGCGGGGCCCGACCCCAGAGCGGCAGTACTGCCACACGACCGCGATGGGCGCAAGCATCACGTCGGCGCTTTCCCGGGCCCGTTTCCTCCGCTAATAACGGGCTATGGCAAGCGACAAGAAAGACATTGGCCGCAAGGGGGAACGCGATGCCCGCCTGGCCGCAGCGCTGCGCGAGAATCTGCGGCGGCGCAAGGCCCAGGCGCGGGCGCGCGGCCAGGACGCCGAAGGGCCGGCCGCCAGGTCCAGCGACGATGCCGAGGGGGACGACCGCAATTCCTCCTAAGTTTCGGCGTTTCCTTGTGCTTTCGGCCGGCATGGTCTAGAGCGTAGTGCCGAAACAACGTGCTTCGCGCCGAATCAGGGTAGGGACTGGGCTTCGGATCAGGAACCGCGCCAAGACAAAAAGCGTGAGCGTTCTTAAGGGGGTCAATTCGACCGGAAAGCGCTCCGGAGCGGGTCTGGATGACCGGCAGTCAGCGAGGCAGCATGGACAAGATCAGAATCGTCGGCGGCAACCGGCTCAACGGCACAATCCCGATTTCCGGCGCCAAGAATGCGGCGCTTCCGTTGATGATCGCGAGCCTTTTGACCGACGAGGTGCTGACGCTGGAAAACCTGCCGCGGCTCAACGACGTCGTGACCCTGTCGCGGATTCTCGGTAATCACGGCGTCGATTTCTCCATCGATGGTCGCCGCGCCGGCGAAACCGGCATGACCGGCCAGACCGCGCATCTGCGCGCCCGGGAAATCGTCGACACCACCGCGCCTTACGAGTTCGTCCGCCAGATGCGGGCGAGCTTCTGGGTGATCGGGCCGCTGCTCGCGCGGATGGGCGAGGCAAAGGTTTCGCTGCCCGGCGGCTGTGCCATCGGCACACGGCCGGTCGATTTCTTCATCCAGGGGCTGAAGGCGCTCGGCGCCGATATCGACATCGACGGCGGCTATGTGCACGCCCGCGCGCTGAACGGGCTGAAGGGCGGCCATGTCCGCTTCCCTCACGTCTCCGTCGGCGCCACCCATGTGGTCCTGATGGCCGCCAGCCTCGCCGCCGGCGACACCGTGATCGAAAACGCCGCGCGCGAACCCGAGATCGGCGATCTGGCCGACTGTCTCGGCAAGATGGGCGCAAAGATCAGCGGTGCCGGCACCGGCACACTTCATGTGACCGGCGTGCCGCGGCTTTCCGGCGCCCGGCATCGCATCCTGCCCGACCGCATCGAGACCGGAACCTACGCCATGGCCGTGGCGATGGCCGGCGGCGACGTGACGCTTGAGGGCGCGCGTCCCGAACTGCTTCAGGCCGCGCTCGACGTTTTGCGCGGGGCCGGCGTCGAGGTCGCCGAGACCAATCGCGGCATCCGCATTGCCCGAAACGGCGCCGGGCTAAAGCCGGTCGATGTGGAAACCGCACCGTTCCCCGGCTTTCCGACCGATCTGCAGGCGCAGCTTATGGCGCTGATGTGCCGGGCCGACGGCACCTCGACGATCACCGAGACGATCTTCGAGAACCGGTTCATGCACGTCCAGGAACTCGCCCGGCTCGGCGCCCGCATTCAACTCGACGGCCAGCAGGCAACGATCGACGGCGTCGAAAGACTGACCGGCGCCGAGGTCATGGCGACCGATCTGCGCGCCTCGGTGTCGCTGGTGATCGCCGGGCTGGCGGCCGAGGGCGAGACCGTCATCAACCGGGTCTACCATCTCGACCGCGGCTTCGAGCGGCTGGAGGAAAAGCTCAGCCGCTGCGGCGGCGACGTCACGCGGCTCGTCGGCTGATCGATCGCCTGAGCGCGTCGAATTTCAGAAAATATCCCGGTTCGAACGTCGCCGAATTTATGCGATGGCCGGTTGGCGTGGCCTTCCCTTTATCCACCTTTCCCGCGAAAAGCCTGTCCCCGCGCAGGCGGGGACGGGAATCCAATTATCCCGTCGATACGCTATGTCATCGGCTATTGCGGACTGGAGTTTCGACTAACAAAACAAGCGCCAATAAGGGCGGATCGGCCAATGGGCACACGCTTCCGCGGGTGAGGTGCCAAGAGGTTTGCTTTGCGCGCAGATTTCTCGCGCCCAGAGCGGCGCAAATCGGCAAGACGTGTGAATCTTATAGCCCCCTCGGGGCGTTTGGGGTGAAGGGGCAAAACAGAACCCCCTCAATCCCCGAAAAGATCGGACTGATCGTCCTTCGACCTCTTCGCCGGGCGACGTTTCGGCCCGGGGCCGGCGACTGCCGGCACCCGGCCGTCATGGAATTCGATATCGAGCACCGCGCCCGGCGCAATCGCCGCCGCCGCGCGCAGCGCCGTGCCGTTTGCGTCGCGCACCAGCGCGTAGCCGCGCGCCAAGACGCTGCGATAGGAAAGCGACTGCATCAGCTTTGAGAGCCCGCCAAGCGCGGTTCGCCGCGGTTCGACGATCTGTCGGCTGGCGCGGTTGAGCCGGCCGGAAAGATCGGCGAGGCGATCGCCGCTGCGCGCAAGCCGCGCCTTGAGCGCCGCCGCCGACAAGCGCGCCGCGGCGCGCGCGGCGAGCGCCGCCTTGCGTTCGACCGCGACAACGAGCGCCTGCACCAGCCGCCCCGCCGCCATGTCGGTGCGCTGGCGCGGCAGCGCCATCAGGTCGCGCAATTGCGGCAGGCCGCGCTCCGCCGCCCGAAGCTCCGACCGGCGCGCGTCCGCCAGCCGCCGCACCGCACCGCGGAGGCGGCCGGCGATGTCGTCGACCGTGGCCAAGAGATCGGCACGCACCGGCACGGCGATCTCGGCCGCCCCGGTCGGCGTCGGCGCCCGCAGATCGGCGGCGTGGTCGATCAGCGTCCAGTCGGTCTCGTGGCCGACCGCCGAGATCAGCGGGATTTTGCTTGCCGCCGCAGCCCGCACCACGGCCTCTTCGTTGAACGACCACAGATCTTCAAGGCTGCCGCCGCCGCGGGCGACGATCAGAAGGTCGGGCCGCGGCACCGGGCCGTCGGGCAAAAGCGCGTTGAAGCCGGCAATGGCCGCCGCCACCTCGGCGGCGCTCGTCTCGCCCTGCACCCGCACCGGCCAGACCAGCACGTCGACCGGGAAGCGGTCGCCGAGCCGGTGCAGGATGTCGCGGATGACGGCGCCGGTCGGCGAGGTGACGACGCCGATCCGCCGCGGCAGGAAGGGCGGCCGCTTTTTCCGCGCCTCGTCGAACAGGCCCTCGGCGGCGAGCTTCTTGCGTCGCTCTTCGAGCAGTGCCATCAGCGCGCCGACCCCGGCCGGCTCCAGCGCGTCGATGACGATCTGGTATTTCGACGAGCCCGGATATGTCGTGAGCTTGCCGGTGGCGACGACCTCCATGCCCTCTTCCGGCTTGAACCTGAGCCGGCCGAAGACGCCGCGCCAGACGACCGCCTCGATCCGCGCCTTTTCGTCCTTCAGCGCGAAATAGGCATGGCCCGAGGAATGCGGTCCGCGATAGCCGGAGATCTCGCCGCGAATTCGGACATAGCCATAGGCGTCCTCGATCGTCCGCTTCAGCGCAAAGGAAATCTCCGAGACGGAATACTCGGGGAGGTTGGTTTGTGAATTGGCGCCAGGGTCCGGCATGGAAACCCATCACTCTGCGGCGACGCCGCTGTGATTTGCATACGTGTCCCAATCCGGCATGTAAGACTCAACCGCTTGATTTCCCCAGCACGCCCAGTTTTTTCGAACGCCGCGCGAAAAAAGCTCGATGTAGGGGCCAGGACTGCAGGACTCGATGATTTCATACTGTTCATCAGGCTTGCGGGAATGCTCTCTTTTGCGGCTTGCAATGAAATTCAACTGCCGGCGACCCGCATCCAGCGTGCGATTGTTCTTCCCCCTGATTCCAAACAGCAGCATTTCTGTGACGTTTCTGAAGTAAAAACCAACGCCGCGCCCGTCCGAGCCGCCGTCTTTACGGATTTTGTGCCAGATCATATTCGACTTATATTCGAAACCCCACGCCTCCATCACGCGCAATCCTTCGGGGAGCAGGGCATTGGGCACCCACAGATATAGATGTGATTTGTCGCGAACGATGCCTTCAACCGGCAGGTTGATGATCTCGGCAAGCGTAAGCGTGGGATAGCGCGCCAGGCGGCGATGCTCCGGTGCCATTTTCCCGGTGCGATTGGTGAACTGCCATGGCGGATCGGCGAGCACTGTCGCGAATTTCCGCCCGCGAACGAAACGCGCCAGATCGACCGCGGCAAATGAAGGGGCATTGTTCTTATTCATCGACATAGCATGCCCTTGGCGGTCGGTATTATGTCGGTGCGCAGCGCCATTATCCGATACCATCTGATCGAATCGCATTCATGCTGACAGAGTAGACGCCGGCATCAAAGATGACCAATGCCCCGCTATGATTTTCGCGCCAAACGGCTGTTTCTCCGCCACGGCCTGAACGCCGGCGGCACGATTGCGCTCGACCGCGGCCAGACCAATTATCTCGTCAACGTGCTGCGGCTTTCCGTCGGCGGCAACATCCTCGTCTTCAACGGCCGTGACGGCGAGTGGCTGGCCGAGATCGCCGCAACGGCCAAGCGCGGCGCGACGATCGCCCTTGTCGAGCAGACCCGCGGCCAGACCGCGCCCGGCGACCTCATCTATCTGTTCGCGCCGCTGAAGCACGCCCGCCTCGACTATATGGCGGAAAAGGCAACGGAAATGGGCGTGAGCGTGCTGCAGCCGGTGATCACGCGGCACACCCAGGCCGCCCGCGTCAACCTTGAGCGCCTGGAGGCGAACGCGATCGAGGCGGCCGAGCAGTGCGGCATTCTGACGATCCCGGAGGTCCGCCAACCGGTCGCCCTGAAACCGCTGATCGATAAATGGCCGGGCACCCAGCCGGGGCGCCGCATCATCTTCTGCGATGAGAGCGAGGAGGGCGACGATCCGCTCGCCGTCCTTGCCCGGCTCGACCGCGGGCCGCTGGCCGTGCTGATCGGCCCCGAGGGCGGCTTTTCGGCCGAGGAGCGCGCGGTGCTCCATTCCCGCGATTTCGTCACCGCGATCCCGCTCGGGCCGCGAATATTGCGCGCCGATACCGCGGGCGTCGCTGCGCTCGCCATCGTCCAGGCGGTGCTGGGGGATTGGGGATAGAATAATCCCATAGGTTGTAATTACGTGTGGAATACATCCATTAGGATATACCGGTCGCAGTCAAACGGAGAAGCTCCGTGGCCGGCCGAGGCGGATCCAAAAGCTTATGGGTGCTGGTTTTTGTCGTTGCGGGACTGGTTCTGTCCTGCACCGGCAACGCGCCTGAACCAGATCGATACTCATCCGAAGAAACGGCCCGTCAATTACCGACGGCGGAGCGGATCGGCCAAGGATTGGTCTCGCCGGTTACCCGCGCCCGGCCGGCCGCCTGCTGCAAGATCTGCCGCAAGGGCAAGCCCTGCGGCGACACCTGCATTTCCCGCCGCTATAAATGCCATAAGGGTCCGGGCTGCGCCTGCGCCGGCAGCTAGCGATCAGACCGGCAGAAATCCCCCGCCCAGCGCATATCTCGGTCACGCAAAAGCCGATTGTAAGCCGTAATAGGTGTCGCTAAGGTCCGCGCCCGGTGGCGGGCGCTTCGGCTCGGCCGAAATTGCGGAGTGGACATGGCCCGCGATACGTCAAACGCGACGGTTATCGAAAGCCGCGACCAACTGGTCGACCGGCTCGCCGGCGGCGTCAAGCCGGCGAGAGACTTCCGCATCGGCACCGAGCACGAGAAGTTCGGCTTTCACACCGCGGACCTTTCGCCGGTCGACTATGACGGTCCGCACGGCATTCGCCGCCTGCTTGAGGCGATGAACGGCCTGCTCGGCTGGGAGCCGATCCTCGATCGCGGCCTCGTCATCGGCATGGTCGATCCGGTGCGCGGCGGCGCCATCTCGCTGGAGCCCGGCGGCCAGTTCGAGCTCTCCGGCGCGCCGCTCGAAACCATCCACGAGACCTGCTCGGAAACCAATGCCCATCTGGCGCAGTTGCGCGAGGCGGCCGAGCCGCTCGGCATCAGCTTTCTCGGCCTCGGCATGAGCCCGAAATGGCGCCGCGCCGAGACTCCGCGCATGCCCAAGAGCCGCTACGACATCATGACCGCCTATATGCCGAAGGTCGGCGGGCTCGGCCTCGACATGATGTACCGGACGGCGACCATCCAGGTGAATCTGGACTTCGCCGACGAGGCCGACATGGGCGTAAAGATGCGCGTCGGCGTCGCCCTGCAGCCGATCGTCACCGCCATCTTCGCCAATTCACCGTTCACAGACGGCCGGCCCAACGGCTATCTCTCCTATCGCGCCGAGATCTGGCGCGACACCGATCCCGACCGCACCGGCATGCTGCCCTTCGTCTTCGAGGACGGCTTCGGGTTTGAGCGCTATGTCGACTGGGCGCTCGACGTGCCGATGTATTTCGTCAAGCGCGACGATATTTATCACGACGTCACCGGCACCAGCTTCCGCCAGTTCCTGAACGGCGCGTTGAAGGACAGGCTGCCCGGCGTGGTGCCCGAGATCGGCGATTTCGACAATCATCTGTCGACGCTGTTTCCAGAGGTCCGGCTCAAGCGCTACATCGAAATGCGCGGCGCCGATGGCGGACCGTGGCGGCGCATCACCGCGCTGCCGGCGCTGTGGGTCGGCCTGCTCTATGACGATGTCGCGCTCGACGCCTGCGGGCAGATCGTCAGGGGATGGACCGCGGCGGACCGCGAAAAGCTGCGCGCCGATGTGCCGCGGCTCGGTTTTGCCGCAGAGATCGGCGGCCGCAGCGTGCTCGACATTGCCCGCCAGATCGTCGCGCTTTCGGCGGAAGGACTGCGCCGCCGCGACCGGCAGAACAGCAATGGCGAGGACGAAAGCCATTTCCTGGCGCCGGTCGAGGAAACCGTCGCCAGCGGCGCTTCGCCGGCCGAATTGATGCTGAAGCGCTATAACGGCGATTGGGCCGGCGATATCGATCGGGTGTTCGCCGAATATGCGTTCTGATCCGCAAACCGAAGCCGCCGGGCCGGCGCCGCGAACCGCTTTGCTGGCGCCGTTCGACTATGCTCTTTACGGCATCACCGTGTTCGTCTGGGGCACGAGCTGGATCGCGCTCAAAATGCAGCTCGGCGAGGTGTCGCCGGTCGTCTCCGTATTCTGGCGCTTCGGCGTTGCCGCGCTTCTGATGTTCGTCTGGGTCCGCATCGCCGGCTACCGTATGCGGTTTTCCGTCCCCGACCATTTCCGTTTCGCCGGCCTCGGCGTGCTGATCTTCTCGACAAATTTCGCGCTGTTTTATTTCGGCGGCCAGTTTCTGGTGTCCGGGCTTTTGTCGGTGATCTTCTCGCTCGCTTCGGTGATCAACGTGCTGCTCGCGGCGGCGATTTTCCGCCAGCCGGTCGAGGCCCGGGTCGTCGCCGGCGCAAGCCTCGGCTTCATCGGGATCGCGCTCGTCTTCTGGCCGGAAATCGCCGGAACCGCGTTCGACGGCGCGGCGCTGCGCGGCTTTCTTCTCTGTGTCGGCGGCACGCTGTCGTTCTGCCTCGGCAACATGCTGTCGGCGTCCACGCAAGGGCGCGGCCTGCCGGTGATATCGGCAAACGCCTGGGGCATGCTTTACGGCACGCTCTTTCTCGGCGCCGTGGCGCTGCTGCGCGGCGATGCCTTCGTCATCGAGACGACGGTCGGCTATCTCGGCTCGCTCGCCTGGCTCGCGGTCTTCTCCTCGGTGGTCGCCTTTGCCAGCTACCTCACCCTGCTCGGCCGCATCGGCTCCGGCCGTGCCGGCTATGCGACGGTGATGTTTCCGCTCGTCGCGCTCGCCATCTCGACGCTCGTCGAAGGCTATCAGTGGACGATGCCGGCCATCGCCGGCGTTGCGCTCGTTCTGGCCGGCAATGTCATCGTGCTGAGCCGCCGCCGCGGTCCGGCCTGCGCGTAATCGAATATGGAGCGCGGCGTTCAGATGGGCCGGATGTTGTGTCCGATGTCCGATGGTGTCCGACCGCCCGCGGCTACCTGATCTTGCTCATGATGCGGCTTGCAGCGTCATCTGCGTCTCCAGATCATGGCTCCGTGATCTCATCGGCGCCTGCCGGACCGGCAGCGTCCGGTCCGCCAGCAGGCGCCGGACGCCGGCTTCCGCCGAGGCCAGGCACCCCTCCATGGTGTGACCCTCCAGATAGTCTCCGGCGATGTCGAACCCGCCAATCGCCGCTATTCCGCGCAACAGATCGCGTTTGACCGAGGTGAAATGCGGTGCATAGCCGCAAATGCCGCCGTCATGGCGGGCAATGTGGGCGCGAATGCGCCGGGCGCGGATCGGCAGCCGTTCCGAAAAGGCGTTCTCGGCGGCTGCGATCAGTTCGTCATCGGCAAGGTCGAGCACATCGCGGGCGGCTTGGCCCGAAAGGGTGAAGCGCACATGTTCGGGCGTATCCAACCGGTTGGCCGAGCAATGGCCGAGAATGCTGCCCGGTTCGAACATGATCGAGTGAACGCCGTCGCGGAACACCGGCCCGTCATAGACCGCATTGATCAGCGCCAGCGGATGATAACGAATGCGGTCGGCGGCGACGCGCGCATAAGCCGGAAGGTCGATCAGCGTCTTCATCTGGTGGGCCGGAAGGGCGCAGACGACCCGCGATGCCGGGATCGTTTCGGCCCGTCCGCCGGCGACGATGCGCAACCCCACCACGCGCCCGCCCTCAACCAGGACCCGTTCGATGCGTGACCCGAAGCGGATGGTCTTTGCCTTGGCCAGCCGCGCATGAAACCGGCCGATCCCGCCCTTGATCGCGCGATGCTCGCCCTTGCCGAAACCGGAGGCGAACAGCATCAACAGCGAGGGGTAGAGTTCACTCGGCTCGGCCGCGCCCATGATGATCGAAAACAGGCGAACCGGACCGTCGCTGACGGTGCGGGTGAAATGCCGGTCGATCGTCGCGTGATCCAGGCGCTGCTCGATCTCCTCGATCAATCCGCCACTGTAGTTCAGCCGCCCGGCGTTGCGCCGGGCCGTCGTCAGAAACGAATTGAGCTGAAGCGCACCGCGCAGGCCGAGCAAACGGAACAGGCGCAAATCGCCGCTCAATGTGCGTTCTTTCGACAGGGCGACGAGCCGGTCCTTCATGACAATGTGAAAGCCGGGGTGCTGCGGCTCGAATTCGTCAATGCCGAACTCGTCCAGAAGCGCGCCGAACCGGGTCCAGGCGGTCGAAAAGTTCTTGCCGCCGGTTTCGAACGTCAAATCGCCCGCGCGCACATGGCCGGCCCGCCCGCCGACGACCGGCCCGGCTTCGTGGACGATCGCCCGAACGCCCGCCTGCTTGAGGTAATGGGCGGCGCCGAGGCCGGAAATGCCGGCACCGATGACGTGAACGGGTTCGGGCATGGTTGTCTCCATGGTCGGCTTCAGCACGGCGATCGGGCGATCGCGGTGCGAAGCTCACAGTCTGCGATCAGGCGGCCATTCGAAAATAGTCGGGCGCTTCGGCTCGTATGGCGTGCGCCGGGTTTGCCGGTGTCCGCTTCGCCGCGGATTTCAATCGCCTGATTGCGGTCGAGAACCGGCGCCGCAAGATGAAGGGAAACACCGGCGAGGATGTCCCGGATCCGGGCCGGATTGTCTGTGCTGTTGTTGCGGTAGCGCTCCAGCTGCATGAAACCCTCAAGCAGATAGAGCGGGTGAACGGCTGCACGCGAATCCGACATGAGGCAGGACGGCTGCGGCGGCAGAAGCATCGTCGTCAGCCCGCCAGCGGTGCTCTCCGGCGTCGTGATCAGCCGGTTTTGCGGATTCCGCTTGTTGATCATCGCGCCGTCGCAGGGCCGCCGGGTCTCGGCCGCGGCGGCATGCCTATGCGGAAACGTCGCGCCGCCGCAGGCGCAAAGGCGAACGGCGACCCGGGCCCGTCGCCTGCCGTCTTGGAAGAGCTCGACGCCGAAGGCCTGCGCACTGTCGCTTTGCGCCGCCCTGCAGGTAACCCGCACCGGGGCTGACAACAGGGCGAATTTGATGAAGGCCGCGTCGATGCGGCTGACGAAGCACGGCCCGGCCGCGCGCGCCTGGGCCGCCTGCACGGCCGCTTCCAGCAGCAGCAGGCCGGGGACGTGATCGAGAGGGTGGTCGAAGTAGAACGGATGGGCCGTGTCGACAACAAGGTCCATGGCATCGCCGTCGCCATTGCGGCGCAACACCTTGTTTTCCGTCAACAGGCGTTCGTCGAGCACGGTCATGACGCGGCCCCCTGCAGCCGGGAGATCAGGCCGGCGGCCGCGGCGACGGGATCGCAGCCGTCGTCGAGCGCGGATTCGATTGCCGCGGAGATGGCGCTGCCGACAATGGCGATATCGGCGCCACGGGCAAAGGCGCGCGTAACGTCGGCCCCGGTCCTGAGGCCGAAGCCGAGCGCGAGCGGCAGATCGGTCAGGCGGCGCAGCAGCCGGAGATCGCGCGCCACGTCGGCGCCGGCGGACGGCCCGCCGGAGCGGCCATAATGGGCCACCGCATAGACGAATGCGGTTGCACCGGTAAGTGCGCTGCTGCGGATGTCCTTGCCGCGATCGACATAGACCGTGCCGACAACGGCGATGGTTGCGGCGGCGGCGCTGTCGAATTCGGGCCGCAGCCGCGGCGGCAGGCCGTGGGGCAGAAGGGCGGCGGCGCCGGCGGCGCGGGCGCGCCTGCAGGCGTTGACGAAGCCGGCAGGGCGCAATGTGTGGCTGGCATCGGCCAGAACAACGAAGGCGAGGCGGCCGGCGAATTCGGCGATCAGCTCAAGCGCCGCCTCGAATGTCGCGCCGGCATTGAGCGCGCGGCGGTGCGCCCGTTGCAGCGCCGGCCCGTCGGTAAAGGGGTTGTCGAAGGGAACGCACAGTTCGACCATCTTGATGTCGGCGGCGATGCATTGGCGAAGCAGCGCGCGGGTGGAGGCGATATCGGGATCGCCGACCATGATTAGGGGACAAAGCGTCTTGCGGCCGCAAAGGGCGCGCAGGTCGGCAATGCCGGAACGGGCCGCCTCGGCAAGGATCATTGCACCGCCCCGGCCATTGCCGCCATCGGCCGCGCCGCCGAAACCAGCGCGCGGGTGGCGCTGCGGGCGATCAACGCACCCTCGCGCGCAGCCGAATCGATATCCACCGCCTCGACCGGCGAACGGCGCGCGATCTCGCTGATGCGTGGCGCGGTAAGGCCGCCGGCGAGCCAGATGCGCCGGCCCGCGAGCCGCTCGGCCCAATGGCCGGCGATGGCCGGATCGAGAGCCCGTCCGGTGCTGCCGATACCGCCGCCGCCATCATGGCGGTCGATCAGGTAGATATCCGTTTCGGCGGCGTCATAGGCGTCGAGCCAGCGCGCCTCGGGCGCCTCACCGGCATCGGAAATGTGCAGGGTCTTGATGACCGAATAGCCCTTGCGCTTCAAAAAGGCGATATCGCCGGGCAGATTGAAGCCGTGCAACTGGACATGGCTGACATTTGTTGCGGCAAGCAGTTCATGGACTTCGCGGACCGGCCGGCGCACACAGACCGCCACCGGCGTAATGCGGCGGCACATGCCGGCCAGGAGCTTCAGCGCGAAGTCGCCGAGATTTCGCGGATGGCCGGTGACACCCGTCCACAATCCCACATAGCCGACACCCTCGTCGTCCAGGATTTCGATTTCCTCGCGCGAGGTCGCGCCGCAGATCTTTATGTCCATGTCGCCTCCAGGTTCACGCCGATGCAAGCCCGTGAAACATGTCGGCTACGTCTATTATATCTGCATGGCCGGTAGTGTTTATATTTATGGGATCTTTTCACGGGCCGTTGAGGCCGTGTGACGAATGCAACAAAAAGTGGCTGATTGTTTATCATACAATCATATAACTATCTGAATAATTTCAGGAAAATTTTTCCGCATCTTTTCACGCAATCAAAAAGGGATGTTTTTGAATATATTCGCATAAAATGTCATTGTTCGATGGAAGCCGTCATTTCTTGCCAGATATTTATCAAAAAAATTTCTTCAACTTTATGACCAAATGGGAACACTTTGTCATCGGGAAATTAATCGTAATTCTACGGATAGAACAAAGGTGGCACCATGACCATACACAAATCTCTACGGTTTCTCGCAAGCGCCTCGCTTTGCCTTCTCACGCTCGGCGGAACCGGTCTCGCGGCCGAGGCCGAGGCGCCGCTGATCGCGCCGGCCACGCCGACCTCACCGGCGGCGATGAACTGCCGCGACGTCATCGATGGCGTCCAGAACCGCTATAACGGCTATGACAGCTGGCGCCTCGTCCATATGGAGATCACCGACGAAAACGGCGCCGTGAAAACCCGCACCATCGGTGCCGCGCACAAGAATTTCGGCATCAACCGCCGGCTCCGTTCGATCGTGTTCGAGCCCGCCGAGTTGCGCGATGTGGAAGCCCTGCTGCGCGACAGTTTCGAGCCGGCCATTCCCGACAAGGTCTGGTCCTATCTGCCCTCGGCGGAAAAGGTCATCGATGTCAAATCCGAAGATTTGAGCCAGCGCCTTTACGGCTCCGACCTGGCGATCGGCGAAATGCTGATCCGGCTTGCCAAGGACTATGATTGCGAGTTCCTGAGCACCGGCGACTATCTCGGATTTCCGGTCTACAAACTGTACGTCAATCCGCGCACCGAAGCCGAAGTCATCCGGCTCGGCCTGCGCGACGGCGAATTGTGGGTCGACACCGAGACCTTCATGCCGGTCTATTCCAGTTTCAATGCGGACGCCCCGAACGAACAGCGGGTTCTCGAAACCCTGAAACTGCGCTGGGTCAACGGGGTTTTCGCACCGGAAAAATACCGCGTATCGACCCTGAAGGAGGGTCGCGTCATCTCCGTTTCGGTGTTCACGACCGAAGGCGAGACCTTCAATATCGGCCTGCCGTCGAGATGGTTCGAACGGGATGACCTCGGCAGCAAGACGTCCGACTTCCGGCATTTCAGAACCGGCACCGCACAACACTGACGATCACCGCGGCAGCGGACGCGGCCGCTTCTGCCGCGCCCGCTGCCGAACACCGTGCCGGCCGCGACCGCCGGCGTCGCCGCAATCGGGCATGTCGGACCAATCTCGGAGCAAGACAGTGCGCATTCAAAACAGAATTGAAGCCGGCTGCCTCCGGTTCCTCGGCTTCATCTTCGACCACCGCATCAAGGCGTTTGTCGTGCTCGTGGCGGCGCTGATCGGCTATTCGGCGGTGAACATTCCCAAGCTGCAGCGCGACGGGCGGGTCGAGGCGTTCATGCATGCTGACGATCCCGCGCTACTGTCCTATTATCGGATGCGGCGCGAATTCGGCCAGGACAACCGGCTGGTCGTTTCGGTCTCGGCGCCCGACATTTTCGATACGGCCTTCCTCGAAGAATTCTCGACATTCCACCGCGAGATCGCCGCGGGCGTGCCCTATATTTCGGAGATATTCAGCCTCTACAACATTCCCTTCATCCAGCATGAAGACGGCGGACTCTATCTGGAGGAGCTGGTGCGCAACATGCTGGCGCGCGGCCGCGATCCGGCCGACCTGAGGGACCGCATCACCTCGACACCGCTCTACCGCAATTTCGTCATCTCCGATGACGGCAAGACCGCCGCCATTGTCGTCGAGCCCTATCGCTACGCGCCCCATGAAAGCGACTGCGTGCCCGATCCAGCAAGCGGAAAATCATGCGAAATCCGAATGGTGCCGATTGCCGAACGCACGTTGCTCGGCGCGCCGCAATATGTCGAAATGACCCGCGCCGCGCGCGCCATCGCCAAGAAATACGACCGCGCCGGCTTCCGCGTCCATATCGCCGGCGCGCCGGTTGTCAGCACCGAGATCGTCGCCCTGATGAGTCATGACATGCCGCGTTTCACCGGCGTCTGCGTTCTCATCACCATGGCCACGATGTTCGTCCTGACCCGCAGCGTTCTTATCGCTTTCGGGGCGTTTCTGACCTTCTTTTCGGCCCTGTTCTCGACCCTGGCGACCGTCTCGGTGACCGGTATCGCCATGACGCCGCCGACACAGCTTCTTATCCCCATGACCCTGGTGGTCGGGCTGTGCACCTATGTGCATTTCACATCGGCCGTGCTGCGCGCAGGCGCCCGGACCCGCGACAGGCGCGAGGCGCTGGCGACGGCGCTCGCCAGAAGCCATACGCCGATCCTGTTCACGGCGCTGACCACGGCGGGCGGGCTGTTCGGTTTTCTTGCCTCGCCGCTGGCGCCGATCGCCGCACTCGGTCTGTTCGGTGCCGTTTCGACCGGACTGTCCTATCTGCTCGCCATGATCTGGGCGACGCTAATCTTCCGCGTCCTGCGCAACAAGGTCGTCGAACGCCGGACTTCGGGTCCGGGCCTCGTCGCCGGCACCATGGCTCGGCTCGCGGTTGTGGCCGCGCGGCGCCCCTGGCACGCCCTGTCGGCGGTGGCGCTGGTCCTTGCCGTTGCCGCGACCGGACTATCCCGCCTCGATCATTCGCACAACTCGTTGCTGTGGCTGCCGCCGGACAATGCCGCCCGCCTCGCCACCGAGGCGGTCGACGCCGCGTTCATGGGCAGCGTCAATCTGGAGGTGGTGGTGACGCCGCCGGCCGGATCCGACTTTCGCAATGAGGCGCTGTTGAAACGCGTCGAATCGACGGCGCGCGACCTGCATGGCGCCACCGACGTTCCGGTCGGCCGCCACACCTCCATCATCTCCTTTATCGAGGAAACCAACCAGGCGCTGAATGACGGCGATCCCGCCATGCGGACGATCCCCGGCCAGGACGACATCTGGGACCAGCTCCTGCTGCTCGAGGGGCAGGGTATCGACGACATGAAACGCTATGTCAGCATGGATTACGGATCCGGCCGCATATCGTTCCAGACCCCGTGGCTCGAAGCGACACGCTACACCGACATGATCGAAACGGTCGGCACGAGGTTCGCGCAGGCGCTCGGCCCGGACGTGCGCGTGGAGACCACCGGACTCATCGCCCTTCTGGCCAAGACATCGAAAGCCGTGCTCGACAGCATGAGCCGCAGCTATCTGATCGCGCTGATGCTGATCACGGTGGCGATGTGCCTGGCGCTGAGGTCGGTCGAGTTCGGCGTCGCCAGCATGGTGCCCAATGTGGCGCCGTTCTTGGTGCTGCTTGGCATCATGGGCGGATTCGGCCTGGCCCTCGATACCTTCACCATCCTGATCGGCGGCATCATTACCGGGCTCATCGTCGACGACACCCTGCATTTCTTCTTCCATATGCGCCGCAATCTGGAGCGCGGCGACGGCCTCACCGACGCGGTCGCCAACACGCTCCACGATATCGGCGGCGCGCTGTTCACGACCACCATCGTCGTCATGCTCGGCTTTTCGGTCTTCATCCTGTCGTCGATGTCCAATGTCAGGACTTTCGGCCTGCTGATGGTGACCGGCGCCGGCCTGGCGCTCGTTTCCGAACTGGTCATCGGGCCGGCGGTTCTGGCGGTTCTGGCCCGGCGCGCCCGGCGCGCCGAAAGCAGCGATCCGTTTCGCGGCGCCGAGGTCAAGAATGCGCCCGCGTGAAAACCGTGCCGGCCCTGCCGCGCGTGATCTGAGGGCCGCGCTCGGATTGGCCGGAGGCGGGGCGGCATGCGACTTCATCGAGGCTGCCGGCACATTCGCGCCCGATGCCGCCGCAGGCGACTTCGCCGCCAGCCATGCCGGCCCACCGGCGCGCCCGGTGAACGGCGACGAACCCGCCGTCCTCTACCGGCTGAAGAAGGGCGGACGATTGCTGTTCGGCACCTATGGCAATGAGCGACAGGTGCGAAGCTGGCTGCCCGGCCTGCCGGCGCGCATTGCGCCGGATACGGTGGCGGCGCTGGCGCCGGTCGCGCCAATTGCCGAGGCGTGCTGCCGCCGCGGCTACTGGCCGGCGCCGGACCTGTCGCGGCTTCCCGTCCCCAGGATCACCGCCGCCGATGCCGGGCCCTATGTGACCATGGGGTTCGTCCTCGCCGATGAGCCGGGCGGATCCGGCGTCGCGCTGTCGGCCCACCGCATGCTGGTTCTGGACGACAGGCATCTCGGCGTCTGGATGCTCTCCGGCCGCGAATTGCGGCGCTTCGCCGAACAGGCCGCGGGCGCGGGGCGCGAACTGCCGGTCAGCGTCAATATCGGCGCGCCGCCGGCGGCGGTGATCGCCTCGGCAACGGCAGCCGGCAAGCTGCCCGCCCGGCATGACAAGCTCACCCTGGCCGGCGCCCTTGCCGGCGCGCCGCTGGCGCTCGGCCGCGGCCGGCTTGCCGGAACCCGCTTTTTCGACAGTGCCGAAATCGTCCTTGAAGGCGCCCTGACCGGCGAAACGGCGCCCGAAGCCCTTGGCGGCCTGCCGCCCTCGATCTCCATGCCGGAGTTTCTCGGCTATCACGGCACGGCCCGGGCCGAGCTCGCTGTGTTGCGAATCGATGCCATATCGGCGCGCGAAAACGCCATCTATCAATCGACCGTCGGGCCGGGGCGCGAACAGTCGGTGATCCTCGGTCTCGGCGGCGCGCTGGCGCTGGCGCTCGGTATCGGCGACGACGCCGCCATCCATGATCTCAGATTTTCTCACGCCGGCGGCGGCATGCTGCTGCTCTATGTCAGCCTGGCCGAACAGACCGACATTCCGCGTGACGCGCTGGCGGCTCTGATGCGCCGGATGATTGCGATCTGTCCGTTCATCAAGACGGTTGTTTTCGTTGATTGCGATGTCGATCCGGCCTGCGAGGAGGATGTGCTGTGGGCGCTGACCACCAGGTGCCGCCTGAACGATGATTGCCTGGCGCTGGATGGTTATCCGGCGGTGACCATGGATCCCTCGCAGACCGATGCCTGGAGCGTCGAGACCGGAACGGAACCGGTGCGAACGCTCATCGATGCGACGGTTCCGGTCGCGCTGCGTCCGCACACAGAGCGGGTTTTCGCCTGATCCCGGCGGTCCCGCGGCGCGATGGTTTATACCAACCGTCTTGGAGTTTGACTCATCTGATGGGCTCAAATCGGTTCACTCGGGCAGGCGCGGCGCGCCGCGCGATGTGGGGCATCGGGCAAGCGCCGCAACGCACCCGATGGACCGATTTGGCCCACCTTCGGCCGGGTGCTTTTCCGCCGTGGCTTTGTCGCGCCTCGCTTATGATGCCTAGCATCACCGCGCTCGGACGCTTCGCGCCACGGCGAAAAATCATCCCGGTCAGAAGGGTCAAACTCCACGACGGTTGGTATAAACGAGCGGGTCCGATCTTTGCCGCGGCGATCGCGGCGGTCCTGGCCGGGACGGCGCCGGCCGGTGCCGAAGTGGTGACCACCACCAAGGTGACCAGCTATCCGGTCAGCGGCACGACGCCGCTGACGATCCTGCATTCGATGCTGAAGCGCGGGCGCCGGATCGGCCATGCCGGCTCGATGGCGATCACCCATGCGCGGCTGCGCTACGACGCCGAACTCGACAGGGGCCCGCGCTGCAGCATCGCATCCAGCAAGGTGACGGCGAATTTCACGATCTCGCTGCCGCGCCACACCTCGGAGGCGACGCTGCCGGCGCGGACGAAGAAGGCGTTCCGGGCGTTTCGCAAACACGCCAGGCGGCACGAACTCTATCACCGCGACGTCTATCTGAAGTGTGCCCGGCGGGCCGACCGGGCGATCGCCGGTCTCGGCGATGCGGCGAACTGCCGGACGATCATCCGCGCGGCGAAGAAGGTGTGGGATGCGGAGATGGACCGCTGCAGCGCGCTCCATGCCGCCTATGACGCGCGGGAAACCGCGCGCTCCGCCAAGGTGCCGCTGCTGCGCGAGGCGATGGCGGCCCTGGCGGCGCAGAGGAAGAGGCGGGCGCCGAGGGCAAAGACCCAGGCCGGTCACGCCGGTGGCGTCTGGCCGCGGACCGAAGGGATCGGCAGGTGACCGCGGCGAACAGACGCCGGCCTGTCATTGAAGGGCGCTAGGCCGAGGACGGCTGTTCGGGCGCCAGTTTCCAGATCCCGTCACCGTCGCGGCAGGCCGTACGGGTATCGCTCAGCGGCGCGCCGCCGGCGCGCAGGACCACCTCCTCGAAGGCGCGGCAATAGACGCCCTCATCGGTTTTCCAGGTGGCGAGCGGCGTGGTGGCGCCGGAGGCCGCGGTTCCGTCATTCGTCCAGTGTTCGGATTTGCCGCTGACGCGCTTCTCCAGCGCCGACTGGCGTGTCGTCCAGGCGAGTTCCCGGTCGACGTCCGCCAGCCCGTCATAGAGCGCATATGTCGGCGCCGCTTCGGTCTGCGAACCGGAAATGAAAACCCGGTCAAGGGTCGACCCGCACCCGGCCAAGGCCATGAGCCCCGCCGCGGAAACCGCGACGGAGCCCATGCACCGGAGGCGGCTGATAACACCGCTCACTGCCACCCTCCGGAGATCAGATCCTGTTCCTGTTCGGGCGAAAGGTTGGGGCCTTCCGGCTCGGTATTGCCGGGGAACCCGGCCCGTTGAGGCGGACCGCCCCGACGCGGACCACCGGCGCGCGGACTGCCGGGACGCGGACCGCCGGGGCGCGGACCAGCCTGCGGACCCCGATCGCCCGGCTGACCGATTCCAGGGCCTTCCTCGCCTTCCTCGCCCGGACCTTCCCGCCCGGGACCGCCGGGGCCTTCACCGTCCGGACCTTCGCCGTCGGGGCCTTCGCCGTCCGGACCTTCGCCGTCCGGGCCGCCCGGACCATCGCCGCCCGGACCATCGCCGCCGGGGCCTTCACCGCCGGGGCCTCCGCCGCCAGGACCATCGCCGCCAGGACCATCGCCGCCGGGGCCTCCGCCGCCCGAACCTTCACCACTGGGGCCTCCGCCGCCGGGGCCTCCGCCGCCGGGGCCGCCGGCGCCCTGTGCCCATGCGGTCGGCAGGTCAAGGGAGGCTGACTTCAGATCGATCGTCACGGGCGAACCCGAAATTGCGATGGCGAGCGCGGAAACACCGAGCAGATGAAGGGCCATGCGCCGAGAAAACAGCACGTTTCGCATAATTGCAGTCCTCATATCTTGTTTCATGTCGAATGGTTCGGTGCGCCCAACCACCCAGACAACCCGCCGGCCCGGCGGTTCTTCCCGGCCTGCCGAAATTTTTTTTCTTTTTTCTTGGAACAAAAGCCGCGCTGCAGGTGTTGTACGATCGATACCGCTCATTTGCCACCTGTGAGGCGCGCATGCATCCGGATCAGAAGCTGAAGTCCGAAATCAGGGCGCTGCTGCCGCGTTTGCGTCGCTTCGCGGTGGGATTGACCGGCTCGCTCGACGCTGCCGACGATCTTGTGCAGTCGACCTGCGAAAGGGCGATCCGTTCGCTGGACCGGTTCCGGCCGGGATCGCGGCTCGACAGCTGGATGTACAAGATCATGCAGAACCTGCATTTCAATGCGATCCGCGACGGCCGCACCCGCAGCCGCTATGTCGAGTTGAATGACGGTTCCGCCGATGCCGCCATCGACGGCGTGCGGGCCATCGAGGCGCGGCTCGACGTCGCCGATCTGTGGCGGCATGTCGGCGAGCTCGATCCCGATCAGCGCGCCGTGCTGCTGCTGGTCGCGGTCGAGGGCTATTCGTATCAGGAAACCGCCGATCTGGTCGGCGTGCCGATCGGCACGGTGACGAGCCGGCTGGCGCGGGCGCGGCTTCATCTGCGCCGGCGCATCGAAGCCTGGGGCGGCCACGAGCGGCCGGCGCGGGCCGATGACACGGGAGTTCGATGAAATGTCCGCAGACAATGAAGAACGGTCCGAAGAGGAACGGTTGATCGCCGAACTCGGCGCATATCTCGACGGCGAGGCGGACGCCGAACTTTCCGCGGCGATCGAGCGGCGGCTTTTCTCCGAGGCAGGCGCGCGGGATACCTTTCGCGATCTTCGCGACGATACTGCCGCGATCCGGCGGCTGCTCGACCAGATCGGCCTGCACCCGGTTCCGCGCCGGCTCGAAGCCTCCGTCGATGCGGCGTTCGCGGAATATTCGGCGCCACCCAGTGGACGCTGGTTCGATGCCGGACCTTGGGTCCGCATGGCCGCGGCTGCGGCGATCGCGGCGGTGGCGTTTCTCGGCGGCAATTGGTGGGCCGACCAGCGTCTCGACACTGTCCTCGACCGACTGGCGGCGGCATCGGAGGCCGATCGCGCGGCGATGGCCACGGCCGTGCGCGAGGCGCTGGAGACGCGGACCAGCGGCGAGACGATCATGTGGACCGGCAATGCGGCGTTTTCCGGCCAGGTGACGCCGATCGCCACCTATCGCAGCCAGAGCGGCCATTGGTGCCGCGAATATCTGAAGCAATACCGGTTCGACGGTCGCTCAATAGAGATCAAGGGCATCGCCTGCCGCACCGAAGGCGGCGACTGGGTGCCGGTGCAGGCGGAACCGGTCGCCGGCGGCACGGCGCTTTAGGTGACTCGAAACTGAAATTCCGCCGCGGGGCCGGAGTATCGCGGAAACTCAGAGGTAGCCGATTTCCACCTTCCCCGCGAAAGCGGGGAACCATTGGCTGAGGCCAGAACTAAAAGACCAGCCGGAGATATCTCGGCATTGCCGCCATCCAGAACCGACATACCGTGGTGATGGGGGCAATGGGTCCCCGTTTCCACGGGGACGGTGTATTTTAGATGCGCAGAGACAACCAATCACACCTTCCCCGCGAAAGCGGGGAACCATTGGCGGAGGCGTGAATTGCAGTAAGTCCCTGTGTTTACATCCTGGCGAGCCGCAGGCACGGCACGCTCTATGTCGGCTCGACTTCCGATATTCGGAAACGGCTGGAACAACATCACTCCGGTGCGGTCAAATCGTTTACGCGC
>JANQEG010000038.1 GCA_028278505.1 Rhodobiaceae bacterium | reverse complement strand
GCTGCAGACCTTCGTCTGGCAGTGCTATGATTTGGCGCCGAGATTTCCCGAGCTGAACCGCTTCCTGGGTTTCTGGACTTGCGCGCTCGACGGCCCCCTGCATTCGGTCCGCATCGCCCATGAGCGGCTGGTCCGCCCGTCGGAATACCGGATGGTCGACGGCCTGCTGACCCTGCACTGACGCCTGTCGGTTTCGATATCGTCGTAAGCTTCGCGTGAGCCGGCACACGGTATGCGTGCTTCAACTTTTGATTTATGTGCCTGAAAAATTTCGCGGCACTGCCCAGGTTGTTAAGAGATCGTTATCAACTCTCTGGTTTACAATCACTCAATTCAGCCGCAAGAGCCATAGCGATCAGCGCCATCATCTATTTCCGATCGTCAGCGCAGAAGCCTTTCCGATGGACCCTTTGAAGCCCGATCTTTCGGCACTGAAATTCCTCGTCATCGACGACAGCACGTTCATGCGACGCATCATCGCGACCATGCTGCACGGCTTCGGCGTGCGCCACATTGAGGAGGCCGAAAACGGCACCGCCGGGCTGGAGGCCGCTGCCGTCTTCAAGCCCGACATCATCATTACCGACTCGCTCATGCCGGCGATGGACGGAACGGAATTCACACGCACAATCCGCAACCCTGAGTCGAACTGCAACTGTTTCGTACCGATCATCATGCTGACCGGCGCGACCGAGCAGTGGCGTGTGCTCGACGCCCGCGATGTCGGCGTCACCGAGTTCCTGTCCAAGCCGATAGCGGCGAAAGCGCTTTATCAGCGCATCGTCGCGACGCTGACCGAACCGAAACGCTTCGTGAAGACCGAGACCTATTTCGGTCCGGACTGGGGGCAGCACCGCGCCGAAGACGACACCCTTACGGCTGAGGAGGAACCACAGGTCCACATGATCGACTGAAGTGTCGAACACCGATTTCATGACGAGTAGCGGGCTCGAAAGCTGGGGAAACGCCATGACAGCCGCAACCGAGACAAACAGCATCAACGTAAAGTTCATTGCCGTTCCGCCGGATCTCCGGCCCAAATACGTGCCCTTGCGGGGGGACGCGGCGGCGATCGATCCGGTGGCCCGGGCGGAAGAAGCGCTCTCCAAACTGGCCGACAATTTCGAGCGCTGGCTCGGCGAGGAAGTCGACGTTCTGCTGCGGACCTGGGCCGAGCTCCGCAAGCCTCCAGCCCATCTCCCGGGCAAACACAACGCCTTCTATCTCGCCGCCCACGATCTGCGCGGTGAGGCGGCCACGCTCGGCTATCCGCTGATTTCCCGGCTTGCCGGCGGCATCTGCACGCTCATGGAAAACTTCGCCCCGGAAGACATGCCCTATGATCTCATCGATCAGCACGTCCTGGCGATCAAGGCGGCCATCCGCGAGAAGGCCGAAGGCAATGGCTCCGAAACCGCGCGCGCCCTGGTCCAACATCTGGCCAAGATCGTCGCCGAGATGACCGAACCGTCCGGGACCTGAAATTCGGTCCCAAACCGCACGACACATTCGTCGTCGTTCGGCTCGAGCCGCTGGTGTCCGGGGTAAATTCGACGCGGTCGCCATAGGCTATTGTCGTGATGGGATTTTTTTGACTGAAGTGAGGCTTGGATACGGGAGCGGCCTTTCGTCTCGACGCCACCACCCAACCTCTCCTTCGTCACCACCCAACCTCTCCTTCGTCACCACCCAACCTCTCCTTCGTCACCACCCGGTTTATCCTTGTGGTCCATTGGCTTGTCAGCTTGACCAACGCCTTCGAAAAGGAATTCAAGCGCTTCCGGGTGCAGATAGGCCATTGGATTGCCCGATTGCCTCCCGATTCGCACCTTCCCCGCGTGAAGCGCCGAACCATTAGCGTCGGCGATACCTTCCTGGTCCAATTGATAAAGTCGAGAAATTGCCCGGATCGCAACCGACATGCCGTGCCGAGCGGGGCAATGGGTCCCCGCTTCCGCGGGGACGGTGGGTGGTGTGGGCGCCTGCGTGGATGAGGCCGCCCCACCATCGGCGTCATTGCCGGGCTTGTCCCGGCAATCCAAACTGACTTTACTTTCAAGCCGTTAGGCCTCATGGATCACCGGGACAAGCCCGGTGATCACGTGAGCGAAGGGCTGCGGAACGGAGCGCGAGAGCCTCAACCGGCCAGAAACAGACTCAAGCCTGGTGCCCGGCGGCGCGCAGGAACCGCCGGATCGTCTCCGCCATCCCGTAGACCAGCGCGTCGGCGGTCAGCCCGTGACCGATCGAGACTTCGGCGAGAAAGGGTATGCCCTCCGCCAGCGCCGGCAAATTGGCCGTCGTCAGATCGTGACCGGCATTGACGACGAGCCCCGCCGCCCGTGCCGCCTCCGCCGTCCGCACCAAGCGATCGAGCGCGGTCTCCGCCAACCCCGGATCATCGAAGGCGGCGCCGTAAGGCCCGGTGTAGAGCTCGACCCGGTCGGCGCCCACCGCCGCTGCTGCCTCGGGCACCGACGGATCGGCGTTGATGAACACCGACACTCGCATGCCGTTCGCCTTCAGCCGCGCTGAGACCGTGCGCAGAAGGTCCGCATGCGCCGCAACCTCCCAGCCGTGATCCGAAGTCGGCTGCGACGGGTCGTCGGGAACGAGCGTCACCTGGTGCGGCCGCATCGCTTCAACGAGCGTCAGGAACTCCTCGGTCGGATAGCCTTCGATGTTGAATTCGCGGTCGTCGAATTCGCCGACCACGGCTTTGATTTCGGGCACATCGGTGCGCCGGATATGGCGCTCGTCCGGCCGCGGATGCACCGTCAGACCGTGCGCACCGGCCTCGAGCGCGATCCGCCCGAGCACGGTCGGGCTCGGCCAAGGCAGGTCGCGCCGGTTGCGCAATTGCGCAATCGCATTGAGGTTGACGGAGAGATTGGCGGCCATGATGAAAGTGATCCCGTTCGGCTGATCGAATAGGCAGCGGCCGCGGCGCCGTCAACCACCGAATTCCCGCGTCCGGTCAGTTGGTGCCGCAATCGAACCCTTGCGGATAGCCCGACATGAACGCCGCCGCACCGGCGACGAAGCGGAACGGCGCGCGCTCATCGAGCACGCCGCAGCCGAAAATGCTGTCGCCGTCGCGGACGAACCAAAAAAGGCCGGCCTGGCCGCGGCCGCAAATAAACCGGCCGTCGCCGGATGTCGTCGATCCCGCGTCATAGGAGTAGCGGCCGCGACAGGAGACCCCGTCGGAGCGCGCCGCGTGGACCTCGCCGGCGCGGGCGTTTGTCTGAACCGTGACGCCGTGGAATTCGATGCTGCCGTCGAGAAGTTCGCCGCGCAGCGCCATGACCGGCGCCACCTCGCCGTGCTGCGCGATTGCATCGCCGCCACCGCAAAGCCCCGCGAGGAACACGCCTAGGGCGAGCCGGGCGGAAACGATCATCGTTGCCCCCTCACCGCACCACCGTGATGCGTTCAGCCGCCCGCGTGATCGCGGTATAGAGCCAGCGCCGGCGCGCCTCGCGAAACGCAAAGCTTTCGTCGAAAAGAACCACATCATCCCATTGCGAGCCCTGTGCCTTATGGACGGTCAGCGCGTAGCCGTAATCGAACTCGTCATAGTTCCGCCGCACGGTCCAGGGCGGCTCCGGCCCGCCCTCGAACGCCGCCGCCAGCACCTTGACCTTGGTCGATCCCTTCGAAAACCCCTCCTCTTCCGGCCGGACGATCAGCGAAAGCTGGCGGCCGCGTTTCGCCGCCGCGTGGCTCACCGTCCACAGGCCGCCATTGAGCAGCCCCTTCTTGGTGTCGTTTCTGAGGCAAACGAGCTTGTCGCCGGCCGCCGGCAACGGGCCTTCGAAGCCTTTCAGTTCGCGCAGGCGGCGATTATAGAGGCGCCGCGTCCGGTTGCGCCCGACGAGCACCTGATCGGCCGCCATCACGGTGTCGGAATCGATATCGGCCCGCCCGATCACCCGGCTTTCGCCATAGCGGCCCTCGCTGATCGAACCGCCCTCGCGGATCGTCATGGAGAGCGCGATGATCGGGTTCTCCCTTGCCTGCCGGTGCACCTCGGTCAGCAGGATGTCGGGTTCGGCCTCGGTGAAGAAGCCGCCGCCCGATACCGGCGGCAACTGCTCCGGGTCGCCGAGCACCAGCACCGGCGCGCCGAAAGACAGCAGATCCCGCCCCAACTCCTCGTCGACCATGGAGCATTCGTCGATGACGATCAGCGCCGCGTCGGCGGCCGCGCTCCGGCGGTTGAGCGAAAAGGTCGGCGAGACCTCGCCGGTCTCCTCGTCCGCCGCCTCACCACGTGGCCGATAGATCAGCGAATGAATGGTGCGGGCGCCGTCGCAGCCGCGCGCCCGCAAGACCTGCGCCGCCTTACCGGTGAAGGCGGCAAAGAGCACGTCGCCGTCGACATGCTCGGCGAGATGGCGGGCGAGCGTCGTCTTGCCGGTGCCGGCATAGCCGAACAGCCGGAACACCTGCGGCGCACCGGCCTTGAGCCAGCGGTCGACGGCCTTCAGCGCATCATCCTGTTGTGGCGACCAGGGCATGGCCGGGCTGATAGCACAGTTCCGCGGTCAAAGCTGTGCGCAATTGAAACCTTATACCACGCCGCGCCTTTGAAGACCGATGGCTTTGCCGAGAATCTCGGTACCGTCATTGCGAGGAGCTGACAAGCAACGCGGCAATCCAGAAAATCGATCAATTAACTGGATTGCCGCGCCGGCTGACGCCGGCTCGCAATGACGACGATACGACCCGTCTCCCACCTTATCGTGGGTCGCAATCAATGCGGCCTGGTATCACAACCCCGAGGTCCCCCGGCTCACCGCGGCAACGCCGGTCCGCGCCACCTCGATAAGGCCGAGCGGCTGCATGATCGAAATGAACTGCTCGATCTTGTTGGTCCGCCCGGTCAGTTCGAAGACGAAATGCTCCGTCGTCGCATCGATCACCTGGGCGCGGAACGCTTCCGCCAGCCGGAGCGCCTCGACCCGCGCATCGCCGGAGCCCTTGACCTTGATCAGCGCCAGCTCGCGCTCGAGCGGATTGCCGTTGGCGGTCAGATCGACCACCCGGTGCACCGGCACCAGCCGTTCGAGCTGGTTCTTGATCTGCTCCAGCACCATCGGCGCGCCGGCGGTGACGATGGTGATGCGCGACAAATGCTTCTCGTGCTCGGTTTCCGAGACGGTCAGCGACTCGATGTTGTAGCCGCGGCCGGAAAAGAGCCCGATGACCCGGGCAAGCACGCCGGGTTCGTTGTCGACGAGCACCGACAGCGTGTGGGTTTCGGGAACCTCCGACCGGTTGACGAGGACATAGGCCGAGCCGGTTGCGTGTTGTGCGTTCATGGTCTTTCCCCCGCCGTTAAACCATCACCTTGCCGTCTTCGCCGATGGCGCTGTCGACCGCCTCGTCGGTTGCCTCGTCCGGCAGCAGCATCTCGTTATGCGGATTGCCCGACGGGATCATCGGGAAGCAATTGGCGACGTTGACGACGCGGCAGTCGAAGATGACCGGCTTCTTCACCTCGATCATCTCCTCAATGGCGTCGTCGAGTTCGCCCGGCTTCTCCGCGCGGATGCCGTGGCAGCCATAGGCCTCGGCCAGCTTCACGAAGTCCGGCAGCGACTCCATGTAGGAATGGCTGAGCCGGTTGCCGTGCAGCAATTGCTGCCACTGGCGCACCATGCCCATGTACTGGTTGTTGAGGATGAAGATCTTGATCGGCGCCTCGTGCTGGACCGCCGTCGACATCTCCTGGATGGTCATCATCACCGAGGCATCGCCGGCGATGTCGATGACGAGGCTGTCGGGATGCGCCATCTGCACGCCGAACGCCGCCGGCAGGCCGTAGCCCATGGTGCCGAGCCCGCCCGAGGTCATCAGCCGGTTGGGCTCGTCGAAGCCGAAGAACTGGGCCGCCCACATCTGGTGCTGGCCGACTTCGGTGGTGATGTAGACGTCCTTGCCCTTGGTCAGCGCATAGAGCCGCTGGATCGCATATTGCGGCATGATCACGTCGTCATTGGGCCGGTAGGCCAGACAGTCGCGGCCGCGCCATTTGTCGATCTGCGCCCACCATTTCTCCATCGCCTTCTGGTCCGGCGAAGCCGACGACGAGCGCCAGATGCGGATCATGTCTTCCAGCACATAGCCGACATCGCCGATGATCGGCACGTCAACGTGAACATTCTTGTTGATCGACGACGGGTCGATATCGACGTGGATCTTCTTGGAGTTCGGCGAGAACGCGTCGAGCCGGCCGGTAATCCGGTCGTCGAAGCGGGCGCCGACGCACACCATCACGTCGCAATCATGCATCGCCAGATTGGCCTCATAGGTGCCGTGCATGCCGAGCATGCCGAGCCACTGCTTGTCCGAGGCCGGAAAGGCGCCGAGCCCCATCAGCGTCGAGGTCACCGGGAAGCCGGTCAGCCGGGCCAGTTCGCGCAACAGATGGCTCGCCTCCGGGCCGGAATTGATGACGCCGCCGCCGGTATAGAAGATCGGCTTCTTGGCCTTGGCCATCAGCTCGACCGCGGCGCGGATCGCCGCCGCCTCGCCCTTCATGCGCGGCCGGTAGGTCTTGTGCTGGACGTTCTTCGGACCGGAATAGTGGCCGGAGGCGAACTGCACGTCCTTGGGAATGTCGACGACCACCGGGCCGGGGCGGCCGGTGCGCGCCACATAGAAGGCCTCGTGCAGGACCCGCGGCAGATCCTCGATCGACCGCACCAGCCAGTTGTGCTTGGTCGCCGGCCGGGTGATGCCGACGGTGTCGCATTCCTGGAAGGCGTCATTGCCGATCATGTGGGTCGGCACCTGGCCGGTGATGCAGACAATCGGGATCGAATCCATCAGCGCGTCGGTCAGCGGCGTCACCATGTTGGTCGCGCCCGGGCCGGAGGTGACGAGCACCACGCCGATCTTGCCGGTCGAGCGGGCATAGCCTTCGGCCGCATGGCCGGCGCCCTGCTCGTGCCGCACCAGGATGTGCTTGACCTTTTCCTGCTGGAACAGTTCGTCATAGATCGGCAGGACCGCGCCGCCCGGATAGCCGAAGACGTGTTCCACGCCCTGGTCGGCCAGCGCCCGGATCACCATTTCCGCACCCGTCATTTCCCGTGCCATTTCACCATCACCTTCGTCCGTTGCGGCCCGCTCCGGGCTCGCCTGTCCTATCCCGTTCGCGGCCAATAAAAAAGGGCCCCTGAAGGCCCTCATCTGCGCACCACCAATTTGTCGCGGCGGTTCTAACCCGCCTCGCCGATGGTGCGCCCGCAAATTACGAGATTCCCAAAGCGCATCTTGCGCTCCCTTACCCGCTTCGATGGGGCGGGAATTTAGGTGAGGCCCGCGCCACGGTCAAGGGGGCGAATTGACACCACGCAATTTGAACACGCCATGATCGTTGAGTGAACGGCAGCACCACAACACTTCCTTACCGGCCGAACCGATCGAATTCCGAATTAATTGCAGACTTGAAAGTTATGAAATGTTATCGTAATTTCCAGGTGAGAAGAAGTCCGTTTGAACAGCGCCGCTGACCTTATCCCGCATCCCCGTGAGAGCGTACAAATGACTGAAACCGCAGTTTCTCGAATGGTCGATGACCTGAAGAGCTATGGCGGCTTGAAGGGCCGCGATATCGCCAATATTCTCGGCGTCTCGCCGCCGACCGTCACGCGCTGGAGCAAGGGCGAAAGCGGCCCGACGATCGACAAGCAGACGGTGATGGCGGAACTGCGCTGGGTCGCGGCGCGCCTGGGCGATTTTTACGAACCGGATGAAGTTCGTCTTTGGCTGCAATCGCCGCACCCGCAGCTCGACGGCGAGCGCCCCTATGATCTGATCAATGACGGGCGCACCCGTGACGTGCTTGAGGTCATCGAGCGTCTGGACAGCGGCGTCTACCTCTGACGATGTCCGGGCGACGGCAGGCGCATGACGATCGGTTGCTCGATGCCCTTGGAGAAATCGAGGGGCAGGAGTATTCCGGTCCGATGTGGCGTGTCGTGCGCGAGGGCCGATCGGCATTGGACGGGTCGCGCGGCGCAGGCCGGTGGAACCCCCTCACTCTTTCGGTTCTCTATGGCTGCACCGAGCCCGATGGTGCGATTGCCGAAATTCATTTTCATTTGAGCCGCGGCCAACCGGTATTTCCCTCGCGGATGCGCCACGATCTCTACGAACTGAACATCAAGACAAAAGACACGCTGAGATTCGCCAACCTCGCACAGCTTGAGGCGTTGGGTGTCGAACGGGAACGCTATCAGGAATTGCTCTATGCCCGCACCCGGGAAATCGCGGCCGCGGCGGCCTTTCTCGGATTCGACGGCCTCATTGCGCCTTCCGCACGATGGTCGTGCGATGCCATCGTTCTGTTTCTGGACGAATTCAATATCGAAAACATCGATTGCGTCGCGAAACACCCGGTCGACTGGAACGCGTGGCGCAAAACACATAACCGCTGAGCGTCGGCAAGCTCACAGCCGCCCCGAGGCGCGGAGCACGAAGCCGATCACCTGGGCGACGGCGCGATAGAGTTCGACCGGGATCTCATCGTCGATCTCGACCGCGCTTAACGCCTCCGCCAGAAGCGCATTTTCCTCAACGAAAACATCGTGCTCGCGGGCGGTTTCGAGAATCCGTTCGGCGAGTGTGCCGCGCCCCTTGGCGGTCACGGTCGGCACGCCGCCGTCCTCATAATGGAGGGCAACCGCGATCAGGGGCGCGTCCGTGCTCATGAGCTTTTGTCCAGGAATTGGCCGGTCGCGGCCTCGAGCGGTTGCGGCGGTCGGCCGCGGCGGACCTGCACATCGCCGACTTCGAGATCGCTGGCAACGAGCATCTCGCGCAGCTCTTGGAGGCGCCCGCGCAGCAGCGTTACGGTCTCCGCCCGTTCGGCCCAGAGCCGGGCGCCGATCCGCCCGCCGCCAAAACGCAGTTGCACGTGCACCGCGCCGGTCGTCTCCACATCCATGGAGAAGGCCAGCCGCCAGATCGCATCCTCGTTCGCGCCCCCCGAGCTTCCGTCTCGCTCGACACGGAATTGCAATATCGCCGTCTCCTCGCCGAGCGCCATCGGCACCTCGAACGTCCATTCTGCATTTCCCGCCTCGGCCCGGTGCACAACCGCATCGCCGTCGGGCAGGCTCGCCATCTGCATCAGCCGCATCCGCGCCAGCGCCCCCTCGGTTTCGGCAAGCAGACGCTGCGCGACGTCCCGGACCGGGGCGTCATGGGCGATCGTCGGCGGCCGCATCGCCTGCGCTTCGGGCAGCGCGCCGCGGCGCGGCGGGCGAAGCGGCATACCATGGCCGACGGCGCCGCCGGCCGCACCGGTTCCGCCGGTCGCGCCCGTCCCGCCGGCCGCATCGGTCCCGCCGGCAATCGTGCCGAGCGCGGCGCGGAGCGCAAGCAGCCCCTGCTTGAGATTGGCGGCCGCCGGCTGCGGCGCGCCGGGCGCGAGCGTCGCCTCATGAAAGATCCCGGAGCGCGAAAACGCCTGCCGCACCTCATCCGCCGTCGGCGCGCCGGTACCCGAAAACCTGAGGCCGAGCAGGTGCGCGATCGCCCGCATCGCCGGTTCCGGCAGGCCCGGCGCCGGCTTGGCGGCGATCGCGGCGAGGTCGGCAAAGAGCCCGGCAAGCCCGCCCTGCACGGCCGCGGCATGGTGGAGGTTCTGCGCCACCACCTGGCGGATAGCGGGGTCGCGTACACTGTCCGAAGCGGCCGCTGGTGCCGCGGCTGCGGCCGGCGATGCCGCCGGCGCGGCGGGCGACGCCGGCGCCTGGGGCAGGATCGCAAGTTCCGGCACCGGTCCGGCCGCGCGCACCGCCAGCGTCACGCCGGCGCCCGGCGCCAGCGAGCCCAGAGGCCCGGGCGGTTTCGCCGCCATCTGCATGGTGTTGGAGACGAGCAATGCCCGGCCGTCGGGCAGGATTTCCGCGACCCGCGCGCTCAGAACCTGCCCCGGCGTCAATTGCGGCGCGCTGCCGGTTGGCGGCGTTGATTGCCGCGCATTGCCCACCGACGGCATTGATTGCGGCACATTGCCGGCCGAAGGCGTCAGTTGAGGCCCAGTACCGGCCGCGGTGGTGCCGGACGCGGGAAAAAGCGTGCGGCCGTCGGCCACCGCCTGTGTCAGCGCCAGCCGCGGCGCCGCTCCGCCGCCTTCGACGACCAGGCTCAGCACCGCACCGACCGGCAGCGGCACCGGCGGGCGCACTTCGAGTTGTCCGGCCGGCGTGGCGAGGCGGGCGGCACCGTCCGACAACAATGCAATCACCCGCGCCTGCAGCGTCTGGCCGACCGCAAGCGCGGCCGCCTCGCCGCCGAGCAGCGCGACTGGAACCGGCGCGGTTCCCGAGGGTATGTTCCCGATCGTCAACGGCCATGCCTCGCGATTCGCAAGCGTCGCCATCATAGCAAAGCACGCCACAACCGGGGGCCGCAGTGATGCAGGAGAGAAAACGCCAGATCCGCAAGGCGAGTTTGACCCGCCGCAACGCGCTGCCGGCCGAAGAGCGGGTCGCCCTCTCCGCGGCGGCCGCCGAACACGACCTTCCGTTTCTCGACAGAGAGATCGGCGTGATCTCAGGTTTCCTGCCGATCCGCAGCGAGATCGACCCGCGACCGCTGATGCGCCGGCTCGCCACCGAATACCGCCTCGCCCTGCCCCGCATCATCGATGGCATACTGGAATTCGCGAGCTACGCCTTCGGCGATGCGCTCGTCTCCGGCGATTTCGGCACCGAAGTGCCGGGCCCGGACGCGCCGCTTGTCGATCCCGATCTGATGCTGGTGCCGCTCTCTGCCTTCGACCGGCGCGGCGGCCGGCTCGGCTACGGCAAGGGCTTTTACGACACCGCGATCGCCCGGATCGCCGCACGCCGCAGGCTGGTCACCGTCGGCCTCGCCTTCTCGATCCAGGAGGTCGACGAGGTGCCCATGGAAAAACACGACCGCCGGCTCGACTGGATTTTTACCGAACACGGCACAATCAGGATCGCTGCCACCTAGAGCAAATTGCGATCATATTGAATCAATTCTGTTTTGCATCCGCCGTGTGCGGATGGGCGTGCCCGTACCGGAGCGCGATGGCGGGCATCGGGCGAG
>JANQEG010000150.1 GCA_028278505.1 Rhodobiaceae bacterium | reverse complement strand
ACCTTGCCAAGGTTGGGGTCGTGAGTTCGAATCTCATCGCCCGCTCCAGTTTTCCCAAGGACGCATTCGAACACCGACGGTGCGGCACACCGTTGCGCGCCGTGCATCGCCGGCCGTTTCGTTATTGCGCCGGTTCCGGCCCGGTCCCGCCATTGTTGAGATTGCCCGGATTGAACACGTCGCCGAAGGTGCCCTTGCCGGGGTTCTGCGCCGGGCCGGTGCCGGGCATGCCGCCCTGCGGCCCGGCCTCGTTCAGATTCTGCGGGTTGAAGATGTCGCCGAACGTGCCCCGGCCCGGGTTCTGTGCCGGACCACTGCCGGGCATCCCGCCCTGCGGTCCCGCCTCGTTGAGGTTCTGCGGATCGAACACGTCGCCGAACGTGCCCTTGCCGGGGCTCAGCGGCACCCCGCCGGGCCCGGTCGGTGCCGTCGGCGCGAAGATGTCGGGGCCCTTGAACTGTTGCTGGCGCCGCCGCTCCTCCATGCGCCGTTGCAGTTCGAGGCGGCGCTGTTCCGCTTCCTGGCGCTTCAGTTCGCGCACCTCGGCCTTGCAGGCGGACGGATCGTGGACCGTGCCGAGGGTTGCCGTGCCGACGATGACGATCGTGAGCACGAGCAGCATCCAGCTCGCGGCATTCTGCTGCAGCCAGGCCGGCAGCTTGATGCCGCCGCCGGCCCTGCCGATCGGCGCGCCGCCGGCGACCGCCAGCGAGCGATGGCGCTGATAGGCCTCGTTGAAGAGCGCCCCGAGTACGGTCAAGACGACGATGATGACGGCGAGCGCCGAGATCGACGGATTGATGCCGTAACGGACCTTCTGCGCCAGTTCGATCGTCAGCGTCGGATAGGTGCCGAAGGTGAACGTCGTTGTGTTGTAGTTCTCGAACGACGCCAGGAAGGCGATGACCGCGGCCGAGCCGAAGGCCGGCTTCAGGAACGGCAGCAATATCTTGCGGAACGCCTGGGTATGGGTGGCGCCGAGGTCGAGCGCCGCCTCCATCTGGCCGTCGTCGAACCGCGCCAGCCGGGCGATGAACACCAGCATGCAATAGGAGGCGATGAAGGTCGACTGGCCGAGAATGGTCAGGAAGATGCCGTTGCGCAGGAAGCTGTCGTCGGCAAAGCCGAGCATGGTGTTGATGCGGCCCCAGAACACCAGCGTCGAGATGCCGAGCACGACGCCGGGGATCAGGATCGGCGCGATCACCACGGTGTAGTAGGTGGCGCGGAGCCGCGGCCAGATCTGGGTCAGCACCAGCGCCCCGGCAAGCCCGAGGATGACCGAGATGAGGACGGTGCCGGCGCCGACGATGGCGCTGTTCTTCAGCCCGTTCAGGATGCGCTCATCATGGGCGAGCACGTCGAACCATTCAAACGTCAGGCATTCCCATGGCGCCGCCTTCGGGAAGGACGGCGAGTTGAACGCCGTCACGCTCATCACCGCCAGCGGCCCGAGCAGATAGCCGAAGAACACCACCACATAGGCGGCGAGCACCAGCTTCATGAAGGCGCCGGACTTCATTTGGCGATCTCGCCGATCTTGACCCGGAACAGGCGCATCATCGCCAGCACGAAGATGATGCAGGTGATCAGCAAGACCACCGCATAGGCCGAGCCGCGGGCCCAGTTCTGGCCGGTGTTGAACCACTGATAGATGATCTGGGTGAACCACAGGCTCGACGGCCCGCCGAGGATCTGCGGCGCCGCGAGCGCACCGGCGGTCAGCATGAACACCATGGTGCAGCCCGAGGTGATGCCGGGCTTGGCGAACGGGATAACAACGCGCCAGTGGATGCGCCACCAGGGCGAGCCGAGGTCCCGCGCCGCCTCGATCTGATTGTGGTCGAGGCTTTCAATGGCGTTGTAGATCGGAAAGATCATCAACAGGATGTAGGCGTAGCCGAGCCCGGCATAGAGCGCGACGTTCTCGCGGATGAAATCATAGGGCTGATCGATCAGCCCGAGGCCGACCAGCACCGTGTTGATGACACCGGAATCGCCGAAGATGATGCGGAAGGCGAACGCCCTCAGGATCTCGTTGACCCAATAGGGGATGATCAGCAAGAGCGCGAAGACGCGGCCGGAGGCGCCGATCGCCGACTGGCCGAGGAAATAGGCGAGCGGATAGCACAAGATGAGATCGAAAAGCGTGACGAAGACGGCGGCGAGCAGCGTCTTCAGAAAGACGGCGAGATCGACGCGGTTGAACGGCACCTCCGTCTCAATGCCGAACAGCGCCAGCCGGTCCGGATTGCCGGGATTGCCCTTCAGGAAGTGCTCGTAATTGGAAAGCGTGTAGATGTCCTGTTCCGAGCCGACCAGCGCCGGCGGCAGATTGTTCCGGAACGAGATGTCGAGCATGGCAAGCTGCGGCAGGATGATGAGCACCAGCACCCAGAAGCCGACGGCGATCACCAGATAGCCGCCGAGCAACGGGCCGTTGCGCTCGAAAAATCCCTTCATGGCCTGCCGCTCTGCCCCTTTCCCCCCATCGGCCGCACCGCTATTCGGCCGCGAGTTCTCCCATCGGCAGCACGACCGCCTGGTCCGGATCGAACATCATGGCGATCTCGTTGCCGGCGCCCGACAGTCGCGACTGGCCGCGATTGACCAGCGACATTTTGATTTCCTTGCCCTCGGCGCCTTCGAGGAAGACGTTGTAGGCCTGACCCTCGAATTCCTCATGGATGATGCGGGCGGTGATCCGCCGGTCGACCGGGGTTTCCGCCGATCCCATGTGGAGCGCCTCCGGGCGGATGAACATCATCGCCTCGTCGCCGGGCTTGAGCTGGCCCGCAGCGGCGCTGGCGATACGCCCGTTGAGTTCGCCGGTGCGCCGTGTGGAAACCATCGCCATATTGCCGTCGACCGATTTGACGATGCCGCGGAAGACGTTGTTCTCGCCCACGAACGAGGCGACGAAGGCGGTCGCCGGATCGTCGTAGATGGTGCGGCCGTCGGCGATCTGGTCGATCACGCCTTCCTTCATCACCGCGACGTGGTCGGACATGGTCAGCGCCTCGCCCTGGTCGTGGGTGATGTAGATGAAGGTGATGCCGACCCGCTGCTGGATCTCGCGCAATTCGGTGCGCATGTGCTGGCGCAGCTTCAGATCGAGCGCCGACAGCGGCTCGTCGAGCAGGAGCACCTGCGGTTCGGCGCACAGCGCCCGGGCGATCGCAACCCGCTGCTTCTGACCGCCGGAGAGTTCGGAGACCATCTTGTCGCCCTGGCCGGGCAGGGCGATCAGGTCGAGCAGTTCATCGGCGCGCTTGCGCCGCTCGGCCGCGCCGACGCCCTTGACCTCGAGCGCAAACGCGATGTTCTCCCACACCTTCATCAGCGGGAAGAGAGCGAGATTCTGGAAGATCAGCGCGGTCGGCCGCTTGTTCGCGCCGATGCCGGCCATGTCGCGGCCGCCGATGCGGACGTGCCCTTCGCTCGGATTGAGGAAGCCGGAGACGGCCCGCAATATCGTCGTCTTGCCGCAGCCCGACGGGCCGAGAAAGGAAAAGAACTCGCCGCCGCGAATGTCCACATTGGCGTCGCGCACGGCGACGAATTCGCCGAATCGAATCCATAAGTTTTCGAGCTCTACGCCAACGCCTTCATTCATGATCGGTTCCGGGCGGATACGGCCGGCGCTCAAGCACCGGCCGGTTCAGGTCATGGTCCCTCGGCCCCGCATCCGGCACAGCGGGCACAGGGCCGAAAGATCCGTTTCGTCTTAGAGCGCTTTTCGTTTGAATTGCTTCACCGAAAAGCGCTCTATCTTTTCCTTGGCGCGTATTCTTATCCGAAAACCGGTTCCCACCCCGGTTCAGGCCCGGGGCAGGCTTTTTCGGGAATGCGCGCTAAGCGTTGACGAATTTGTTGCGGTATTCGGTCCGCACTTCCGCATACCACGGCGCTTCCGCCGGCCACGGATTGAGGTTGGCCAGCGATTCGCCCGGATAGGCCTCGGCGAAGTTCTTCTTGTACTGATCGCTGGCGTGCTGATCGGCGCCCAGCACCGGCGAATTATAGCCGTGCTTGTCGATCGCCGTGCCGGCCGGTTCGGCCAGGTAGGCGAATTCGACGAAGGCGTAGATCTGGTCGATGTTCTTGGCACCGACCGGGATCGCCATGCCGTCGACCCAGGCCATGGAGCCTTCCTTCGGCGCCTGATACATCACCGGCTCGCCGGCATTCTTCAGGGCCAGCGGCGGCCCGTCCCAGGTCTGCCCGACGATCACGCCCTCGTTGAGGAGGCCGTTCTTCTGGGTGTCGGCATCGTTCCACAAAAGCTTGATGTTCTTCTTGCGGGCGATGCACCAGGCCGTGACCTTCTCCCAGATCGGCCGCATGGCGCTCTCGGATTCATAGGCCTTCCACATCGAGCCCGGATCGAGTTCGCCGATGGTTTCCATGTAGAGGCCGGCGCCGAGCATCATCGAGTGCGGGCGGCCCATGGTCTTGCCGGCATTCTCTTCGGCCCAGATGTCGCCATAGGACGGCACGCTGTCCTTCGGCGCCCACAGATCGGTGCGCCAGCCAATGCCCTCGGTGCCCCAGATATGCGGCAGCCAATGCGAGCCCTTGCCGTTGAAGTTCCAGCCCGTCGGGCCGATCTTGGCCATCGCCGGATTGACCTTGTCGATCGGCACCCGGCTCATGTCCACCGGCTGCAGCAGACCGAGCGGTTCCCACTGCAGATTGCGGTTGTTGGTCGGCGAGATGATGTCGAAGCCCTGGCCGTTGGTGGCCTTCATCTTGTTGATGATTTCTTCGTTCGAGCCGATGCCGGTGTAGTTGACGGTGATCCCGGTCTTGTCCTTGAACGCGGCCAGGTGATCGTCCGGCAGATAGTCGGACCACATCAGGATGTTGAGCTCGCCCGAAGAGGCCCGAGCGTTCGAGATATAGGCCGGGGCGGCAAGCGCGACGGCGCCGAAAGCGGCACCGGTCCGCAGCACGGTGCGGCGATCGATCCTGTTGACGGCGTCGGCGGATTTGGTCTCCCGCGCCGGCTCGTTCTCTCGCTTCATGAAGAATTCCTCCCTGATCCAGAGGCTTGATGCCTCGCTATTTCTCGTTATGGCCCGTCAGGTGTGACAGGAATTAGACAATAGCCACAGCGCCCATCGGAAACCGACGGTCTGTGCCATCGCAAAAAATAACTGTGCCAAATCAAGCTTTCAGGCGCAAGCGACCGCTCGGCAATTCTCTTCCCTCCAAGATAACTAACGACTGCCGAGAGATTTGCTAATGACGCCGGCTTTGATCTTCAGCCTGCATGCACCGGCCCCGTTCGCTCCAGCCCGGCACGTGATCGGTCCATCACCTAAACCGCCTTCGCTGCAGAGCACAAATTGTTCAGTTTGGCGATCGCCAGCTCGCGGCCGAGCATGGCGAGCCCGCAATCGGGGGCGGCGACCAGGCGGTCGCGGTCGATATGATCGAGCGCCATACGCAGCCGCGCCGCGATCTCCTCCACCGTTTCCAGACGGCTGTCGGCAATCGCCACGGCGCCGAAAATCACGGTGGTTTCGGCAAACTTCTCCAAAAGGCCGAGATCGTTGTGGCGGTGCGCGTCCTCGATCGAGATCTGTGCTGCGCTCGACCGGTCGAGCGCCTCGGCGAGATCGAAATAGCTCTGCGGATCGGCTTTCGGATATGCGTCGTCGTCCAGATGTTCGGGATAGCCGCAGCACATGTGCATGACCCGCACGACGTCGTCGGGCAAGCCGGCAAAGCAGCGGTCGAGACACTCCACGCCAAAGGCCAGCGCGCGCTCGACATTGCGGGCGAAGACCGGCTCGTCGACCTGGATGTAGCGGCAGCCGGCTTCGGCAAGCGCCCGGATCTCGAAGTTGAGCGCATCGGCGAGATCGCGCGCCAGCGCCGCCTCGTCGCCGTAATGGACGTTGGCGGTGGTGTCCATGATCGTCAGCGGACCGGGCACCGTGATTTTGACCGGCCGGTCGGTGAAGGACTGGGCGATGCGGTAGTCGCGGTTAAGGAAGTGCTCGCCGCGCGGCTTAACCGCCGCGGCGATCGTCGGCAGTTCGGTGGTGTAGGCGCCGCCGCGCAGGGTCCGTTCCGTGAGGTTCTGGAAGTCGATCCCGGCCAGATGCCGGCAGTGATAGTGGATGTAGTTCTCGCGCCGCTGCTCGCCGTCGGTCGGCACGTCGATCCCGGCCGCCACCTGGTCTGAGACCGCAGCCTCTGTCGCCCGCACATAAAGCGCCTCGATCTCGTCATCGGAATGCGAAAGCGCCGCCGAGGCCCGTCGCGTGACCTCGCCGCCGGTCGCCGTCAGCCCGCCCTCGACCTGGAACCAGTCGCGGATCGGCACATAGTCCGGCTTCGGATAGGCGCCGATGCATGTGGTCTGAAGGCCCATCTTTGTTCCCGCCGATGACGTCCCGATGCGCCGGCGGAAAGTGCAGCATGATGCGCCGCGCTTCAAGATTGAAGATGACCGTGTTCGGGAAACCGGCGGCTTCGAACCAACGGCGCCGAAAGGCTCTAGCGATGGAGAAACGCCGCGAACGCCGCCTGCGCCTCCGGCGAGGCGAGCCGTTCGGCAAAGGCCACGGCCTCCTTGTCGATGCGGGCGACGATCTCTTCCGGATCGCCGCGGATCAGCCGGCGCGCGATCGCGAGCGCCTCTCGCGGCTTTGCGGCGATCTCGCGCGCCGCCTCATGCGCCGTCGCCTCCAGCGCGTCGGCGGCGACGATATGGTTGACGATGCCGGCCGCGACCGCCTGCTCCGCATCGAACGGGGCGCCGAGGCAGAGCAGCTCGAACGCCCGCGCCGGGCCCATCCGCTGCGGCGCCAGCAGGCTCGATCCCGCCTCCGGCACCAAGCCGAGATCGAGAAACGGCGTGCGGAAGGTGGAGTGCGGGCTGGCCAGCACGTAGTCGCAATGCAGAAGCATCGTCGTGCCGACGCCGATGGCGAGCCCGTCGACGGCGGCGACGATCGGCTTTTGCGCCCGCGCCAGCGCATGGAGAAAGCGGATGATCGGCTCGCCGAGCCCGCCGCCGCTCGCGGCCATGGCGACGAAATCCTTGATGTCGTTGCCGGCGCAGAAGGCGCCGGGCGCACCGACGATGAGCCGGGCGCCGACCGCCTCGTCGTTCTCGCCGGTCTCAAGCGCCTCGGCGAGCGCTGAATACATCGCCCCGGTCAAGGCGTTCTTCTTCTGCGGCCGGGCGAGCCGGAGGGTCTGGACGGCATCGTATAGATCGATCTCGACCTCTGCGCTCATCTGCGGTTCGCCTTCATTCGTCGCGCTGCGGTTGTTCGGCCGATCTAACCGTTTTATATGCCGGCCCGCAATCGTTCAGGCCCGGCGTGCGCCGTCCAGCCGCTTCACGAAGTCGGCGCTCGGGCGGATCTCGCCGACCGCGACACCGTTCCAGTTCTTCACCTTCGGCCTGACCAGCGGGGCGATCGCCGCTTCCTCTTCCGCCGTCATCGCGACGAGGGCGGCGACGAGCGTGGCCATCATCACTTCCGATGCGCGCACCGCGCCGTCGGCGCATTTCAGCGCAATCCCGAGGCCAAGCCTCGGCAGCGCGGCGCAGAAAACGCCCTCCGCACCGGTCTTGACGAAGGCGCGGGCGCCCAGCGTCGTCATCACCTTCGTGCAGAACCGGTCGGTGCCGGCGACCATGAACGGTTCGGCGGCGCACGCCGCCAGCAGCCGTTCCGCCGCCTTTGCCCGATCGTGCTCGATCGAAAGTCCGGTACAGAAGCGGGCGAACGCCATGGCGAGCGCATCGAGCGGGATCGGCCAGTTCGGCGCCGAGCAGCCGTCGATGCCGGCATCGCCCGGCTCGATCAGCGTCTCGGTAAAGGCGGTCAGCACCGCCATGACTTGGCGCTGCACGGGGTGGCCCGGATCGCAATAGCCGTGATGGTCGACGCCGAGATGACGCGCCAGGCAGAGGAACCCGGCGTGCTTTCCCGAGCAATTGTTGTAAAGCGCGTCCGGGGTCCGGCCGGCGCGGTGAAGCGTTGCGACATCGGCCTCGCGTTTCGGCCAATGGGGGCCGCATTCAAGCGCCGAGACGTCGCAGCCGGTGGCCGCCAGCATCGATGCCGCCGTGCTGATCTGCTCCGCCTCGCCATTGTGGGAGGCGCAGGCGAGCGCCAGTTCGGCATTGCCGAAGCCGCAGCGGTCGGCGGCGCCGCTCGCCACAAGCGGGATCGCCTGCAGCGGCTTCATCGCCGAGCGCGGATAGACCGGCCGGTCGTATTCGCCGAGCGCGAACACCAGCCGTCCGGCCGCATCCGAGATGGCGATCGCGCCGCGATGCACGCTTTCCACGATCCTGCCGCGGGTGACCTCGACCAGAATGGGATCCGGCATTTTTTTCCTTTCGAATTGCGATGTTCAGGTCGGAGCGTTGTGTAACGTGACTGAACCGATACTTGATCTCGTCATTACCGGACACGAGCTTCATCTCTCACCCCGACAGCACCCCCGGCTTGTCCTTGTGGTCCATTGGCTTATCAACATGGCCAGTGCTTTGGTCAAGAAACTCAAACGCTTCTGCACACCGAAAGGCCATTGGTTCCCCGCTTTCGCGGGGAAGGTGGGGGGGTTTTGATCAAACGCCGACAACACCCACCGTCCTCGCGGAAGCGGGGACCCATTGTCCCGCTCAGCACGGTATGTCGGCGGCGTTTGGTGCTGCAATACCGGACCGTCGCATCGCAAGACCGGTGCCCAGCAATCCGCTCGGTCGGAAGAAATGGCGACGTTTCATTCTTTCGGCTCCGGGGGGCGGAAACCGGTCAGTCTCAGAATATCGTCGGTCGGAAAGCTGTCGCTTCCCGGCATGTCGGCGTCGTCGGAGCCGCCGGCGGCAAGGTAGAGCGTCGTGCCGTCCGGCGAAAAAACGAGCCCGCGCACCGCCGCCGAAATATCCTTGAGAGCAGCGACGCGGACACATCCGTCGCTTCTGTCGTTTCCATCGGCGCCGTCGGCCAGACAGGCGATGACATCGCCGTTTGCGGTCTCTTCGCCGATGATGAAATTGCCCCGCAGCGGCTGGACGGCGAGCGAAGCAAACCCGTTGAAACCGGCATCGCCGTCGACGAAGCGGCTGAGCCTGACCGTGTTCGCCGGCGCCCCGTCACTTCCGGTGGCGAAGCCCGGCTCGCGGTCTTCGAGACAGAGTATCGATGCTTCCCGCACCCCCGGTTCACCGCGGGTGGCAAAGCAGAGGCGCACGCCTTCGCCCATTGCGTTCGGGTCGCGGACGAGCCCGGCCGGCCTGTCATAGCCGGTCGCGCCGAAACCGCCGGCCTCGAAACGTGCATCGGGCGCCGCAATTTCGAGCCAGCCGCCGATCCCGGTCTCGCAGCCCTGGCCGAAACGCAGTTCATCTTTGCTGCAACTGATCTGCAGCGCGTAGGCAAGGCCGCGGGCGAGCGGCGAGCCGTCGAGCGTCGTAATCGTGCCGCCGTCCAAGACGGTTTCCGGCAGGAATTTATAGATTGCGCCGCCGTCGCGGTCGGCGCCGAGTGCCCCCGGCGCCATCGCATCGCTGCCATAGACGACGCCCGAGTCGAGCGCGACAATGCCGCGCCAGGAGATCGCCGGCAGATGATCACGCTTGGCGACGCGTCCGGGCGCGCTCGTCTCGCCGCTTTCGCGGTCGAGCACCTGGGCCTCGGTGAGGACGAGGGGATCGAGGATCTCGTATACGCCGCCGCCTTCGGACGCCTCCGCCACGATCAGCGTGCCCCAACCGGTCGCCGTCAGCGCGCCGCAAGTGTCGAGCCCGCGCAGCACCGTGGTCACCGCGCCGCCGGTGAGCGAGATCCGCTGCACCGAAGGATTGAATTTCACCGTCCGGTCGGGGGTGAATCCGATTTCCGTGCGCGATCCGCCGGTGCACACCATCAAATGTGTCGGCGCTTCCGCCGGCCACAGCACCATGTCCGCGATCCCGTCGGCAGCGACCCGGGTGACGAAGCGGGCGGAGAGGCCGCGCGCGGTTTCGATCTGGTCGGCCTCCGCCTGGTCCTTCGTGCGGTGGCCGGTGCCGTCGCCGGTCGCCGTCACCGGGGCGATCAGCGGCGTCTCCACCCCGAAAAGATCGGGGCTCGACTGCAGAAGCTGCAGCTCGACGAGGGCGCCGAAATCGTCCGCCTCGGCCGAGAGGCCGGCGTAAAGGGCGCCGGCGGCGGCCAGCAACGCAATTCGGCGCATGCAATCCTCCCGGTCGCAGTGATTGATCTCGCCGGCGGCGGTGCCCACATGTGAGCTGCCGATCAATCCACCAATGCCCCGTATTTAACGCCAATTCGAGGAGAACGCACGGACATGCTGACAACGACCACCAACACCGTCGAGGGCCAAAGGATCGTCGCCTATAAGGGGCTCGTCATGGGCGAGGCCATCCTCGGCGCCAATATCTTCCGCGATTTCTTCGCCGGCATCCGCGACATCGTCGGCGGCCGCTCGGCGGCCTATGAAAAGGAACTCAACCGGGCCCGCGAGATCGCCGTCGAGGAGATGTGCGCCGACGCCGAGGGCATCGGCGCCAATGCCGTCATCGGCATCGACATCGACTATGAGACGGTCGGATCCAACGGCTCGATGCTGATGGTCAGCGCGTCGGGAACGGCCGTCGTCATCGAATAGGCCCCCGATCGCTTGACGCTCTCGTCCCGATGACTAGGGTGCGGCGCAAAACGTCCCGCCCGATATCAGGATTCCCGACATGAAGCGTCTCATGCGAAGCCTTGCCGTTCTGTCGCTGCTGGCCGTCGCCGGTTGTCTGAGCGGCGGCGGCGCTTTGCGGCAGACCGAGACGCTGATGCGCATCAGCGATGCCGGCGTCGGCCCGGTGAACGGGTCGACCGCCTATTCGGGCAAGGCGATCGGCGCAGCCCTGCCCGGTTTCGAGATCGAGACCGTCCAGGCGACGGTCAACGGCAAGGTCACCTGGCTGCTCGCCGCCTTCCGCGACGGTCTGCAGGTGATGCGCTTCGTCGCCGATGGCACCCGCGCCCGCGTCGGCGAAATCCAGGTGCTCAGCGACGCCGTGCCCGGTCCCGACGGCGAACGGATCGGCATGACCTTCCGCCAGACCCGCGGTGGCCGGTTGAACTGCGTGCCCGGCCGCGCCGAATGGACCGGCATGGCGGTGTGTACGGCGGCCGGCGGCCGGCTTCGCTACGTCTACGTGATCCCCGGCTTTCAGGGGCCGGCCGGGGCTCTGCCCGACCGCTCGGCGCTGGCCGAGGCGGTGCTGACCCGCATCGTCTGGCATGCCGGCTGACGGTCGGCGGATGGCGCCGCCGCCGGATAAACGCTAAGACCGCGTGAACACGCGATTCCCAAGGGCAGAAGATGAGCGCCAAGCCGCAGTCGAAATCGGGCCGGCCGCCGGCCGCAAACGGCGACACGGCCGCGCTTGCGGCAGCGATCCGCAATGGCGACCGCTCGGCGCTTGCGCGCGCCATCACGCTCATTGAATCGAAGCGCGCCGATCATCGCCACGCCGCCGCCGAACTGATCCAGCACCTGCTGCCGGCAACCGGCCATTCGCGCCGGATCGGCATTACCGGCGTGCCGGGCGTCGGCAAGTCGACGCTGATCGACATGCTCGGGCTCCAGCTGACCGGCGCCGGCCACCGGCTGGCCGTGCTCGCCGTCGATCCCTCGTCGTCGCGCACCGGCGGCTCGATCCTCGGCGACAAGACCCGGATGGCGCGGCTCGCCGCCGACCCGAACGCCTTCATCCGGCCCTCGCCGTCCTCGGGCACGCTCGGCGGGGTCGCCGCCAAGACCCGCGAGACCATGCTCTTGTGCGAGGCCGCCGGCTTCGACGTGATCATCGTCGAGACCGTCGGCATCGGCCAGTCCGAGACCGCCGTCGCCGACATGGTCGATTTCTTCCTGGTGCTGATGCTGCCCGGCGCCGGCGATGAATTGCAGGGCCTGAAGAAGGGGGTGATCGAGATCGCCGACATGATCGCCGTCAACAAGGCCGATGGCGACGGCAAGGCGCGGGCAGGCGCGGCGGCGGCCGAATACCGCGCCGCGCTCAACATCATGACGCCGACCTCGCCGTCCTGGTCGCCGCCGGTCATCACCGTTTCCGGCCAGTCGGGCGACGGCCTCGACGAGCTCTGGCGCCGGGTCGAGGAGCATCGGGAAAAGCTCACTTTGTCCGGCGAATTCGACGACCGCCGCCGCTCCCAGGGCGTCAAATGGATGTGGGCGATGCTCGACGAGCGCCTGACTGCGGTGCTGCGCGACAATGCTGAGATCCGCCGCCGCCTGCAGGAACTCGAAGCCGGCGTCCGCGCCGGCGAGATCGCGCCGGCGCTCGCCGTCGACGAGATCGCCGCCCTGCTTTCGGTCTGAAAGCCGCCACCGCCGGGCCCGGCCGGGCGGCCGGAGTTATCCCCTATCTTCTTATGGCGCAACGGAAATCGCGGCATAGTCTCTTGTTTTCCGGGAGGCGCTCGGAGTAGACTCGCCCCACGTCGTCGTTGACGCGACAAAGCCCGGCAATTTTCAGATGCGGACGGGGATCGGGTGGAACGCGTATTTTACGTCTTTGGTCTCTTCGTCTTCTTCGGCGCGGTTCTCTTCGGCGTCGCGCTGTGGCTCGACGGCGATCCGATGGCCCGTCTGTTGTCGGTGCAGGTGCTGATCGCCGGCGTCATCGGCGGGCTCGTGCTGGTCGTGCTGGCGCGGATCGTGGAGTATCTGCGCAGCCTCGACGCCAATATCGCGCGGATTGCCGCGCGCGCGGCGCGCCCGGCGCCGGCCCGTCCGCGGCCGGCAAAACCCGTCCGGCCGGCCCGGCCGAAGGCGCCGCCGCCACCGCCAACGGCCGAAGACCCGGACGCGCTGCTCGGCGGTGCACCGCCGCGCCCGGTTTCGGATGCGGCGGCAGAGACTGCTGAAGCCACCGAGCCAGCCGTGGACACGGCGCCCACAGATATGGAGGCCCCGGCACCATCGCCCGCCGATAGGGAGGCCCCTGCGCCATCGCCCCCGCGCTTTGCATCGATCCGGGAGCCGGAACCGGCGGCCCCGACCGAAATCGACGCGCCGAAAGTCGCTGAAGATCGGCTTATCGCCGAGCCGGACCTGTTTCGGGCCGAGCGTCCGGATCGCTTCGCCGCCGCCGATGCCCCTGCGGACCAGCAGGTACCTCTGTTCGAACCGGCACCGCCGGTCGAGGAGGCCGCGCCCGCTGCGGAAATCGACGCGCCGCGGGTGGAGGCCGAGGCCGCACCGGAGCCGCTGCTCGAAGAGCGTGACGAACCGGCGGAACCGCCCGCCGAGGCATACGACGAGCCGGAGCCTGAGCCGGCTGGGGAAGACGAAACGGGCGAGCCCGATTCACCTGAACCGGCCCCGGAAGCCCCGGAAGCCGCGGAGCCGACCGATTCCGATGCGGCGGCCGGCGGCGCCAAACTCGTCCGGGTCGGCACCTGGCGCGGCCGTGAACTGCGCGTCTATGACGACAGTTCCGTTTCGCTTGCCGTCGACGGCGGCTGGCGCCGCTTCAAATCGGTGCGCGAACTGCACGATTTCCTCATCACCGACGACTGACGAGCGGCCGTGTTGGCCGGCATAACCCTCTCCCTTGCGGGGAGGGCTATTGCATATGCGGAAACGACGGTCCTTTCCCTCTCCCTTGAGGGAGAGGGATACGGAGACCCGGTGAGGCGAAGCCGAACCTCTGGTCGAAGTCGGGTGAGGGTGATGGGATTAGTCATATGAAGACCCCTCACGTGGGCCCTCTCCCCAGAGGGGAGAGGGCTTTGGAGGCCGTGCGCAGTCGGCCGTTTTCCACGGCCATCGCAAGAGGGGCGTTGCGCCGAAGCCGACTTACTAAATGCGATTACCCTCCCCTTTGTGGGAGAAGGACAGGGAAGGGGGTAAATCATCGGCTCTCCCCCGTCCCGATTTGGGACGAAGTGTCCGGCACGGTTCTTGCGCCTTTTCCCGGAATCGATGTTTGTCGGAGTATCACTCATGCCCCTGTCGCGGCGCGCATTTCTGGCCTCGTCGGCGCTGTTGGCCGGCGCCGGGGCAACCGCATCTGCGGCCGGCCCGGAACCGGCCGGCGGCTTCCGCCTTGCCGATCTGCGCGGCACCATCGACGCTACCGAACTGGGCGTGCTGCCGGGCGCCGTCGACGATCAGAGCCGAAAGCTCCAGGCCGCGATCGATACCGCGGCAGACCGCAACCGGCCGCTCTACCTGCCGCCCGGCAACTATCGGGTATCCAATCTGCGGCTGCCGACCGGCGCGCTTCTGTCCGGCATTCCCGGCGCCACGGTGCTGTCCTATGGCGGCGAGGGGCATCTGCTCTTTGGCGAGGGCATCGACCGCGTCGCGCTCGATGGGTTGGTTCTCGACGGCGCCAACCGGACGCTCGGCGACTATGCGCCCGGGCTCGTCCATTTCTCCACCGCCGGGCGGCTGTCGATTGCGAACTGCGAAATCCGCGGCTCGACGAAATCGGCGCTGGTGCTTGACCGGGTCGCGGGTCGCATCACCGCCAACCGGTTGGTCGGCGCCGCCGAGGCCGGCATTCACGCCAATGAATCCGCCGGCCTCGAAATCGTGTCGAACAGTGTCAGCGATTGCGCCGACAACGGCATATTGGTGTGGCGCTGGCAGGCCGGCGAAGACGGCACCATCGTCACCAACAACCGCATTGCGCGGATCGGCAACCGCTCCGGCGGCTCCGGGCAGTACGGTAACGGCGTAAATGTCTTCCGCGCCGGTTCGGTGATCGTCTCGAACAACCGCATTTCCGACTGCACCTATTCCGCGGTCCGCGTCAATGCGGGATCGAACGTCCAGGTCATGGCCAATAATTGCAGCCGGCTCGGCGAGATCGCCGTCTTCGTCGAATTCGCCTATGACGGTGCCGTCGTCGCCAACAATGTGATCGCCGATGCCGCGTCCGGCATCTCGATGACCAATCTGCGCGAAGGCGGGCGGCTCGCCGCCTGCACCGGCAATATGGTGCGCGATTTGAACCGCCGGCTCGGCGAAGAGAATGGCGGCATCGGCATCGCCACCGAGGGCGACACGGCGATCACCGGCAATGTCGTCGACGATGCCGGGCTCGTCGGGCTTCTGATCGGCTGGGGCCCCTATCTTCGCAATGTCGCAGCGAACGGCAATGTGATCCGCAAGGCGCCGATCGGCATCGGCGTCTCGGTCGCTGACGGTGCCGGCGCGGCGGCGATCACCGGCAACGTCATCTCAGACGTCGAGAAAGGCGCCATTCTCGCCATGGAATGGCAGAAAATCGTCTCCGGCGATCTTGCCGGCGGCGGCGCCGACGCCTATCCGCAACTGACGATTTCCGGTAATCACGCGGGCTGATCGCCGGGCGCTGCCGCGGGCGTCCGGTTGAGGCTCTCACGCTCGGTATCGCCGCCCTCTCCCACGTCATCACCGGGCTTGTCCCGGTGATCCATGCGGCCTAAAAGTTTGAAAACACAGTCAGTTTGGATTGCCGGGACAGGCCCGGCAATGACGCCTCAGGTGGGGCGGCGTCATTGCGTTTCGGTGCCTTCGCCGTCGCGACGAGGTCCGCCGCCGACATACCGTGTTGAGCAGGGCAATGGGTCCCCGCTTCCGCGGGGACGGTGTGTCGTGGAACCTCAGAGGTCACTATTCACACCTTCCCCGCGAAAGCGGGGAACCATTGGCAATACCGACGGCGTAAATGGTTCAGTGCTTTGCCGAAAGGCCAATTCGTCCACATCGTCACGGCAATACGCCTGCAGGGCGATCCGGACCTTACCGACAATCTACCCATCTTCGAATGCCGGCAGACCGGATCGCCACGCCCACGGATGACGGCCGCGACCGCGGCGCCGGGAAAAGCGATACCGCTTTGTCGTTGCATGCGCTACGTAGGGGGAAGCGACACGGTGCGGGAGAGCGGCGATGACGACCTATGATCTGGTGGTGAAGGGCGGCACCGTCGTCAATCAGGACGGTGCCGGCGTTCGCGATATCGGCATCCGTGCCGGCCGCATCGCCGAAATCGGCGAGATCGACGCCGCCCGCGGCGCCCGCGCCGTCGAGTGCACCGGCCTGCACGTGCTGCCCGGCGTCATCGACAGCCAGGTCCATTTCCGCGAGCCGGGCATGGAGCACAAGGAGGATCTGGAAACCGGATCGCGCGCCGCCGTGCTCGGCGGCGTCGTCGCCGTCTTCGAGATGCCCAACACCAACCCGCAGACCACCGACAAGGCGGCGCTCGCCGACAAGGTCGCCCGCGGCCGCAACCGCATGCATTGCGACTTCGCCTTCTGGGTCGGCGGCACCCACCAAAACATCGACCGGCTAGGCGAACTGGAATGCGCCGAGGCCGCCGCCGGCGTAAAGGTGTTCATGGGATCGTCGACCGGCAATCTGCTGGTCGAGGACGATGCCGGCGTCGAGGCGATCCTGCGCGCGGTCCGCCGCCGGCCGGCCTTTCATTCCGAGGATGAATACCGCCTGCGCGAACGAAAGGGCCTTTGCGTTACCGGCGATCCGTCGAGCCATCCGCTGTGGCGCGATGTCGAGACCGCGATCCGCTCGACCCGGCGGCTGGTGGGGTTGGCACGGCGCACCGGCAAACGCATCCACGTGCTGCACGTCTCGACTGGCGAAGAAATGCTCTTTCTCGCCGACCACAAGGATATCGCCTCGGTCGAGGTGACACCGCACCATCTGACGCTTTCCGCCGACGATTACGCGACGCGCGGCACCCGCGTTCAGATGAACCCGCCGATCCGCGACGCCGGCCATCGCGAGGCGCTGTGGCGCGGACTGGACCGGGGCGTCGTCGACGTGCTCGGTTCCGACCATGCGCCGCACACGATCGAGGAAAAGGCCGGCACCTATCCGGCGACGCCGTCCGGCATGCCCGGCGTGCAGACGCTGGTGCCGACCATGCTCGACCACGTCAATGCCGGCCGGCTCAGCCTCGCCCGCTTCGTCGATCTGACCAGCGCCGGCCCGGCCCGGCTGTTCGGGCTGATCGGCAAGGGGCGGCTCGCGGTCGGCTATGACGCCGATCTGACGATCGTCGACATGAACCGGCGGCAAACGATCACCGATGGCTGGATCGCCTCGCGCTGCGGCTGGACGCCCTATGACGGCAAGGAAATTACAGGCTGGCCGGTCGGCACCATCATCCGCGGCCAAAGGGTCATGTGGGAGGGCGATTTGCTGACCCCCTCGACCGGCGCTCCGGTTCGGTTTGCCGATACGCTGAGCCCGGAAGAATAAGAAACGCACTCGGACGATACGAGACCGCATCCTCCGGGCGCGTTTGGTCAGTATCGTCAGGGCTTACTGGACGCCGCCGCCATAGCCGCGGTCATCGTCCCGATAATCGCGGTCGTCGTCCCAGCGGCCGCGCCAATGGCCGCGCCATTTGCCGTGATGCCGGCCCGGGCGCATCTCAGCGACGATTTCCTTCTGCTCTTCGTTGAGGTCGTTGTAGAAGACCTCCGCGGCCGGGCGCACCGTCTTCACCGCCTCATGGGCGGCGCCGAGCGCGGTTTCCAGGCGCGCCAGCCGATCGGGCGGCGTCTGCACCGCATCGAGGCCGGTGCAGGCGGTGCGCAGCTTCACTTCGGCGTCCTTGAACGCGCTCTGGAGACCGGCCCAGGACTCGGCCTGTTCCGCGGTCGGCTTGATGCGGTTTTCGATGCGGCCGAGAACGCGTGAACTCATCTCGCCCTCCTTAAGCGCGCAAATCCTGGTCAGCGGGCCGCCCATGCCCTTCATCGGGCCATAGCCCTTGTACCAGCCTCTGTCGCCGGCGGCCGTGGCGGCAATGGCGCCGAGCCCGATAATTGCGACGGCAACGCCGCCGATGATCCATCCGGTTTTCTTTTCCATTTCATGCTCCAATACTTGTTTCTATGAAGTATCGGTGAAGTCGATTCTTCATTCCCGTCAGTGAGCGCGAAATCGATACCGTTGAGAAACGGGCTTCCCTTCAACAGCGCTCAATATCCCTCACGTAAGCTCGGGTTTTATTTATGCAATGGAGAGAATTATTAACAATTGGAAAGGTTGTTTCTGCTGACCGCTTTCAGATTGTCGGAACGGGGGGCGGACACTACACGACACATTGCTCATCACCACGCCGGATGTGCGGATCAAGACGACGATCTCAGCCCCCTCACCCTGTCACCCTCCCCCTCAAGTATTCCTCTGCGAAAGGGAGGTCATTGGAGCAGCAGCGGCCGGCGCGTGCATGTTCGGTCAGGCCTTATTGGATTCCCGTCCCCGCCTGCGCGCTAGGGGATGCACACTTCTTGCCGATGTGCGCCGCTCTGGGTGGGAAAAATCTGCGCGCAAGGACAGCCTCTCGGCACCTCACCCGCGAAAGCGGGTGTCCAATGGCCGATCCGCCACTGTTAGCGCTTGTTTTGTCAAACGAATCTCCATTCGCCATAGCCGAGGACAAAGC
>JANQEG010000149.1 GCA_028278505.1 Rhodobiaceae bacterium | reverse complement strand
CATGGGGGGTTCCTCGGTATTGTCTGCAAACAACACCGTGAATCATGTTCGCAATGATTTGGGAATCCCCCACCCAAACCCTTATCCAGAATCGGGGTTAGCTAGCAACGGCATCGCCGATCACCCCGCCGCCTTCTCCATCTGCTCGGCCAGCGCAAAATCCTTGTCGGTCAGCCCGCCGGTATCGTGGGTGGTGAGCCGGACCTCGACGCGGTTATAGACGTTCAGCCATTCCGGGTGGTGGTCGGCGGCTTCCGCCTCGAAGGCGACGCGGAGCATGAACGCCATTGCCTCGCGGAAACTTTTGAACTTGAACGTCTTGGTGATCGCCTTGCCGTCTTCGGAGAGGGTCCAGCCGCCGGCTTCAAGGTCTTGCGGAAGGGTCATGGGCGTTCCTCTGGCATTGTCGGTTTCGCTAGCCGCGAAGATAGGGCGGGCGGGGCCGGCCGCAATCCTCGCTGCGATCACCCCATCAACTGGCCGCCATTCACTTCCAGCACCTGGCCGGTGACGTAGCCGGACAAGGCGCCGCTGGCCAGAAACAGATAGGCGCCGACACAGTCTTCAGCACGGCCGAGGCGGCCGAGCGGGATCGCCGCCTCTGCCGCGGCCAGCTTTTCCGGCGTCGAATAGCGGCGGTGGAAATCGGTCATGATCGTGCCGGGCGAGACGGCGTTGACGCGGATGCGGTCGGGCGCAAGCTCGCGGGCGAGGCTGCGGGTGATCGTCGAGACGAACGCCTTAGCGCCGGAATAGGCCGCGGAGCCGGGGCTGCCGCCGGTGGTCGCGGAGATCGACGTGGTGTTGACGATCGCCGCATCGTCGGAGCGCCGCAGCAATGGCGCAAGCCCGGCGGTCAGGAGCATGATTGCGCGGGCGTTCAGGTCGACGACTCGGGCGAAATGTTCCGCCGTTAAATCCTCCACGAGCACCCGGCCGTGCATGGTGCCGGCATTGTTGACGAGAATGTCGAGGCCACCGAGCGCCGGTTCGACCGCGGCGATCAGCCGGTCGATCTCGGCCGTGTCGGCCAGGTCGGCGGCGATCGTCGTCAGCCGCGCAATTTCCTCCTGTGAAAGCCCCGGGAACAGCTCCGCCGCCCCGCCGCGGGCGGTGACGCCGACATGGGCGAGCACGGTCGCGCCATGGCCGGCAAAGGCGGCGGCGAGCGCATGGCCGATGCCGCGGCCGGCGCCGGTCACCAGCACCTTGCGGCCGGCGAAAAGGTCTTTTGCGAATGGGCTCGGCATTGGAATTTCCTTATACGGCCACGACATCGATCAATCGCCGGGCGCGTCCAATTTCAGCAAGTATCCCTGTTCGAACGTCGCCGAATTAATGCGATGGCTAGTTAGCGCGACCTTGCCTTTGTCCACCTTTCCCGCGAAAGCGGGAATCCAATTATCCCTTCGATACGCTATGTCCTCGGTTATTGCGGACTGGAGATTCGACCAACAAAACAAGCGCCAATAAGGGCGGATCGGCCAATGGACACCCGCTTTCGCGGGTGAGGTGCCATGAGGCTGTCCTTGCGCGCTTGTCTTTCAAGCCCAATAGCGGCGCACATCGGCACGACGTCTGACTCTCATAGCCACAAGCGCGAGGGGAGCGAACGCCTACTCGCCGCCGTTCTCGTGGACGTCGATATAGCGCACCGCCATGTCGCGCAGGGTGACGATGCCGATCATCATGCCCTTTTCGGTGACCAGCGCCCGGGTCAGCCGATAGCGGGTCAGGAGCCGGATCGCGTATTTGATGTTCATCTCCGTGTTCACCGTCAGCACCGGCTTCGACATGATCTCGTAGACGCTGGTGCGGTCGATCGACCGGTCCCTGCCGATCACCCTTTTGGCAATGTCGCGCACGGAGACGACGCCATATTCGTCGCCGTCGTGGCGGCGGTCGATGACGAGCGAGCTGACGTGCTCCTTGCGCATCATCTCGATTGCGGTGCGCACGCTCGCCAGCCCGTCGATCACATGCGGCGACTCGGTCATGACGTCGCGGACTTTGATAAAGGCTTTGTCGCTCACAGTTCTTCCCCGATTTCCCGTTCGATGGTGGCAATTTGCGACCCGAGGCCGATGGCGTCCTCGATGTCGACCTGGAAGGCGACGCCATTGCCCGGCTCTTCGTCGAATTCGCCGGCCCGGCCGATGCTTTCCAGAATATGGCGGCTCATATGCTCCTCGACCATCAACAGCAGCACATCGCTCTGGCCGCTGAGCTGCAGGCCGAGAAAGGTGGTGGCCGGCATCAGCCCTTCGCCGCGGGCGCTGGTGATCACCGTGCAGCCGGTGGCGCCGGCGGCGCGGGCGGCCTCGGTGATGCTGTCGGTGAGCTGGTCACGGACGATGACAACAATCAGCTTGAATTTCATCGGTTCTTGCCTTCGGTTTGCATTACTGCGGCGGCGGCGCGCCGGGCGGTGCGGGAACTCCGCCACTGGCCGATCTGGGCATAGCCCATAACGGTGATCATCGGAAACAGGCTTGCAAGCGCGATCAGCCCGAAACCGTCGAGGACGGCGCTGCGGCCGGGCACGGTTGAGGCCAGGCCGAGGCCAAGGGCGGCGACCAGCGGCACGGTCACGGTCGAGGTGGTGACGCCGCCGGAATCGTAAGCCAGCGGGATGATCATGCGCGGCGCGTAGATCGTCTGCACGACAACGACCAGATAGCCGGCGATCATGTAGAGATAGAGCGGCGTGCCGGTGACGATGCGGAAGGCGCCGACGGCGAGGCTGAGGCCGACGCCGATGGCGACCGCGATCCGAAGCCCCCAGGCGCCGACGGCGCCGCCGGAGACTTCACGCGCCTTCATGGAGACGGCGATCAGCGACGGCTCGGCGATGGTGGTGGAAAATCCGATCGCGGCGGCGAAAAGATAGGTCCAGTAATAGTCGGTCCAGTCGAGCGGCCCGGTGCGGCCGGCGCCGATGAAGGCCGGGTCGGTGAGCTGCTGGGCCATGATCTCGCCGAGCGGGAACAGCGCCCATTCGAGCCCGAACAGAAACAGGCCGAGGCCGATCATGACGTAGACCATGCCGATGATGACGTTCTTCAGATGCGGGATCGGCTGGCGCAGGACGACGAGCTGGAAAATGATGAGCACGGCCGCGATCGGCAGCACGTCGATGATGATCGTGGCGAAGACGGTGGCGAGTGCGATCAGGGCCGTGACCATCACCCCACCACCACTATGCCGAAACCAAGCACGAAGATGATCGGCAGCAGGCTGGCAAAGGCGATCAGCCCGAAGCCGTCGGTCATCGGATTGCGGCCGCGGATCACGGTCGCCAGGCCGACGCCGAGCGCGGTGACCAGGGGTACGGTGATCGTCGATGTGGTGACGCCGCCGGAATCATAGGCGATGCCGATGATCTCGGCCGGCGAGATCGCGGTGAGCGCGACGACGAGCGCGTAGCCGGAGATGATCATCCAGTGCATCGGCCAGCCCTTGAGGATGCGGGTGACGCCGATGACGATCGCGGTGCCGACGGAGACCGCCACCGTGTAGCGCAGCGCGCGGGCATAGATGTCGCGCGCCTCCTCCGTATCGGCGATGGCGCCGGCGCCGGCCATCACCTTGGCGGCCTCGTCGCAGACGGCGATCAGCGCCGGCTCGGCGACCGTGGTGCCGAAACCGAGGCCGAAGGCAAACGTGATCAGCCAGAACAGGCTGCCCTTCCTGGCCAGCGCCTCGGCGAGCGCCTCGCCGAGCGGAAACAGCGCCATTTCCAGCCCACGGATGAACACCGCCAGGCCGAACATGACGATGAGAAGGCCGACGGCGATGTTGGCCAGATCGGCGGCCGGCTGGCGCAGGATGGCGAGCTGAAAGAAGGCGATGATGAAGACGATGGGCGCAAGGTCGCGCGCGGTCCCGGCAACGAGACGCAGCAGTGATCTCAGTTCTGCCAGCATCGTCCCCGTGATCGCCCTCCGAAATCCTTGTCGCACCGGCGCCCCGGCTCGCGGCCGCCGGGCCCGAATCGCGCGAATTCTCCGATTCTCGCCGGAATTTGGTTACGCCATCATGGCGGTCGGCGCGGCATTTGCAAAGAATTTCCGCCGGATTCGACGGCATCTTGCGGTCGGCCGCCCGTCATTTGGGCAATTGCAGCGGCTCCAGCACGGCGCGCGTCGTTGCCGGTATCGGCGTCGAGGTGCGGGTGAGGCGGTCGACATGGACGTGGACGAAGCGGCCCTGCGTGATCGGCGTCTCTTCGCCGCGGCGGAAGACGCCGAGATGGTAGGTGACGCTGGCGCCGCCGAGCCGGCCGACGCCGAGGCCGATGTCGAGCGGCTCGGGATAGGCGGCTTCGGCGAAATAGTCGCAAGAATTGTGGACGACGAGGAAGATGCCGGGATTGGTCGTTTCGTCGAGCAGGCCGTTGTCGATCAAAAATTTGTTCACGACGGAATCGAAGAGCGCGAAATAGACGACGTTGTTGAGATGGCCGTACTGGTCGTTGTCGGCCCAGCGCGTGGTCACGTGTTCGATGTGCCGGTAGGCGGATTTCTCAAAAGGCTCGGGGCGGGACATGGGTTTTTCGTGTTTGAGCGGGAAGGGTGCCCGATAGCTAGCGGCCGGTGGGGGAGGGATCAAGGTGGTGTTGATCCGGATTGCAGTTATAGGTGCCGCACCGGGTCCTGGCGATTGCCAAGCACGCGAACGATCAAAATCCCGCCCGCTTGTGGCCGGTAGTAGATCGAATGTGAGCGGTATTCGTAGCGGCGCAAATCCGGTGCGATGTAGCCGTAATCACTGCCCCAACTCGGATTGTCAGCCAGCAGTTGAAACCGCTGGTGCAGCCCAAAAAAGTAATCTCGCGCTGTTTGCAGACCGAAATTGAGGATGGAATAATCATAAATCCCCTCAATCTCGACCTCGGCCTCAGTCGTGAGTTGGTATTTTGCCATCCCGCCGCAATCTACTTTCCACACGCTTCATGATGTCGGGGATGGTGTTTTCGCTCACACCGCTCTCCAGCCCCTCCTTGATCAAGGCCCGCAGCTCGGCTTCGGCATTTCTGCGGTCCTGGTCGCGGCGGATCAGGTCGCGGAAATACTCGCTGTCATTGGCATAGCGACCGCTGCTGATCTGGTCCTTCACCCATTCTTCCATGGCGTCGGGAAGGGTGATCGTCTTTCGCATCATGGCCATTTCGATACCTCCGTTCGCAGAAGATATCGTATGACGAGAGTATGATGCAAGTCATATGACCGTGGCGACCGGTTCTTCACAACGGGGCAAATACCCCACCAACCCTTAAGCGTTCTCCCGCATGAAGGCTTCGGTTTTCGTGACGTAGTCGACCGGCGCTTCCTGCATCGGGTAATGCCCGGCATTGCCGATCATCATCAGTTCGGCGTTCGGCAGCCAGTCCATAAAGGTCTGCTTCATGGCGTCGGCCGTCAGCGCCTGGTCGTGCTCGCCGTAAAGGACCAGCACCGGCACCTCCATCCCCTTCACCTCGTCGGCAAAGTCGGTTTCCGTCCAGGCGATGAGATAGTCGGCGAACGCGTCGCGGGTCGTCGTTTCCCGGGACGCCTTGACCCGTTCGTCGATCCAGCGGCCGGTGAGCCGGTTGCCGGTGGTAAAGTCGATGATCATCCGGCGGTTGTCGTCATTGTCGGCGGCGCCGTGGAAGAGCGCCGTGCCGTCTTCATCGAGCGGGACGCCGGAGGCCGGAACCGGGGTGACCGCGACAATCGATTTGACCCGGCCCGGGGCATCGAGCGCGACCCGCTGCACGGCCATCCCGCCCATGGAATGGCCGATCAGATGAAATCTCTCCCAGCTCAGTTCGTTGGCGATGGCGATGGCGTCCGATGCGATCTCGGCCATGGTGTGTTCGCCGGCCACGTCGCGCGACAGGCCGTATCCGCGATAGTTGACGAAGGCATAGGTGAAGCTGTCGGTGTCGATGAACGGCAATGTGGGCGCGAAAACACCGTGGTCCCCGAACCAGCCGTGCAGCACGATGACGCCTTCGCCGCCCGCACCGATCGTCTCATATCCAATCGTCATCGCCCGTTCCTCCCCTAAAAACCCTGCTCATGTGGTCAGTGTGCCGATGCGGGCCACTATACGCGACATTGGAGCCGATTGTAGAGCGCCAGACGTGGCATGGGTTTTCTCCGGAAAGGAGAGAGATGGAAACGACGCTGCACGTTTCTTTGTCTGCGCTCCGCCTGGCCGGGACCTCCCCGTCCCAGGCCCGGCTGTCGCCCGGTTTGCCGCAAAACAGCAGATTCATCATCCAAATATCCAGCCCACAATTCGTGAGCGGCCTTGGCGCATACCTCGTGCCGCCCCTGCTCAAGGCGTTCGGTAGAACCGGTCTGACCTATACGGGCCGTTCAGATGCAGATTTCGCCGCGACAGTGGAGACCGGGTCGGATGACATTAGTCGCATAAATAAAATTGTAGTTGGCAAAATATTTTATAGACGTAATTCTGATTTATACGCTGTCGGCATTTGCTCATATCGAATAGATAAGTTGTTGCGAATATACAACTATCTAAATGATTCGGTCTCCATGCTCTATATTCAGCTTGACCCTATTTATCGTCCCAAGTTGACTTTCCGGGAGGGAAAAAGCGAACAATTCCAAGAATAAGAAAGCGTTTTAAGTAACCGGTCTCGATGCATAGCGGATGGGGAGCGGGCGAGTTTGGGGGGCAGGGAATATGACCGGGCTTGAGGCGCCGCGTTGGTTGGCCTTGGTGTCAATGCACAGCATTTTTCGAGCAGCGCTTTTCTTGGTTGCGGTGCTTGCCGCGCTCGAAACCCGGATGCCGAGCGCTGAGGCGCAGAGCGCCTGCACCGGACGTCCCGGTATCGGTCCGATTCAGCGGGAGCTCTTCTGCCGGGGTTCGGAGCAGTGGGTTCGCATCAGCGAACTCCTCATACGCGCCGACGGCAGCACCTGTACGCGGGTGCTCGAATCCCCGGTTACCGGCGCGACCTGCAGCAATCCATCGGGCACCGGTGGCGGCGACACCTATTCCGTGCTCAATCAAACCGTCATGCTCGGCCAGTACGCGCCGCCATGGGACGACGACCGCCCGACGCTGCCCAGTTTCGACGAGGCCGTCATCACGTCCTTGATACGCGGATTGCTGCGGGGCGGTGGCGATAGCGGAGGAGGGACGACGGCCGGCGATCCGGATGCGGCCGATGAAAACGCCACCACCCCGGATGGCGGCGGCGTCGATATGCGGGACCGGCGGCGCGAACTCATCGAAGCGTGGCAGGCCCAAATCCGCGAACTCAAGGAGAAACAACGCGCCGCCCGCCAGGACCTGGCAGACGGAAATGCAGCGCTGCAGGACGCCGAAGCGGCGATTGCGGCTCACGAAGACAGAATGCGGGAAGCCGGGATCGATCCGAACGATCCCGAAGCTTTCTACAGTGACAGATCGACCGAGATCCACAGCATCACGGTACAAATCGAGGCGCGGCAGGAAGAACTACGAGGCCCGGTTTCGTCGGAACGGCGGGAAGAACTGAAATCCGAGATCGCAGATCTTCAGCAAAGCTGGTCCGATGTGAGCGATCGGTACGGTGATGCGAGTGCAATGGCGAGCCAACTGGATCAACTGGTCGACGCGCGCAACGGTGCGCAATCCTCGATCTATTCGGCCCAGGCAACGATCGACAATATCGATCGGGAAATTGATGTGGCCGAGACCAATATTCTGCAGCTGCACGCGCAGAACGCCCAGAATCAGGTCAAGGCCGGAATGCCGCCGGATGCCGGGCCGCTCGATCGCCTGAAGAATGTGCGCTGGTGGACCGATGGCACGGTCAGCGGGGTCGATGAGCGCGGCGGCCGCAATGTGGAGGGCGCTTTGGGGCGGCTGATGGCCGGCGGCGACATCACGATTGCCGAGCGGCTGGCCATCGGCTTCGGTTTCGGCGTCTTGACCTCGGACTTGAACACGGTCGGCGGCAGCGTCAAGTCCGACGGCGTCATTGGGCTCATCCGCGGCTTCTGGGGTCCGACGGAGACCGTCTGGTTCGATATCGCAGCCACCTACGGCGCCCATAGCGTCGTCGATACCACGGGCGGCGTCCGCGACAGCTTCGCCGTCGACCAGTACGGATTCGGCGGCGGCGTCAACATCGCCCACAATTTTGACCAACGCTGGCGCGTGGACGGGAGGCTCGGCTGGTTCGGCTCGTGGAGCCGGCGTGCGGCTTCGATCAATTCCGCCGGTGCGGCGGTCGCCGCCAATACCGCCGCCTTCGGTCAGGCAGTGGCGAGTGCGAAGCTGACCCGCCGTTCGGCGCACGGTGCATTGTTTGCCGATGCCGCGCTGCGGGCGGTCACTCATGACACCAGCGCCGGAAATTTCGACGCCAATCCTGTCGATGGCGAGCTCGGCGGCGGCTTCCACCTCGATCTTGCCGAAGGTCTGGCGCTTACCGGGCGCGGCTATGCGGTCATCGGCCGCGGCAACTATGAGGAATTTGGTGGCGTACTGCGGGTCGAGGGGTATTTCTAGGCGGCAAAGGGGAGGCCGCTATTGGGCGGAGCGGCTGTTTGCCGGGCTTGCGGCGATTGGCCTTTGCGGTTGTGCAACGCCGGCGCCGGATCCGACGGCGCTGACCTCAGGCGCCGGCAGAAGCGGTGCCGCCACCGCCTGGAGCGCGGCCGGGTTCGCGAATCCCGAGGTTCACGATCTGCAGCCGTCGCCGGGTCCGGTTCTTTCCCATAGCCTTGACGGCCTGACGCTGATCGCACGGCGCGGCGCCGGTTGGACACCGGCCCGGGTCCGTCAGTGGTCGGCGCATCTGCCGGCCCGCCTCGCCCGTTGCGATATCGCGCTCGGCGCGGTGCGGCTGGTCATGATCGATGACGATCCTTCATTGACCCAAGCGAATACGACCGGGACGATACGCCGGATTGCCGCCCGCGCCCCGGAAGGCGGCGGGCCGCTGGTGGTCTTCACCGATCGGCTGGGCCGCCACGGCGAAATCGGCGGTACGGCGCTGCAGCCGATTGCCGGCGGCCGCCCCGCGGCTGCGATCGCACGGACGAGCCCGTCCGGACGGCGCTTCGATGCCGAGCAGACGCTGGCCCACGAACTTGGCCATCTGTTGGGCCTCGGCCACGTCGCCGCGCGGGACGACAGGGGCCGGCCGAATATCGATATGATGCATCCGCGCGGCTGTCTTCACTGCGATTTTTCCAGCCGCCAATGCGCCGTCATGCGCCGGCACCGTTTCGTCCGCAGGCTATGACGTGCTCCGGTTCTATTCGAGGTCGTGTCGGCGTCGGTCCAAAAACACCGCATCGCTCCGCCCCTCGCGATGGTGGTGTCACCGCCTTCTCTGCCTGTCAGGCGATCACGCTCACCGATACGGATCGGCGGCGTCGCGCAGGCCGTCGCCGAGGAAGTTGAAGGCGAGCACGACGATGATGACCGGGATCACCGGCATCATCAGCCACGGATAGACGATGACCACGGTGATGTCCTGGGCTTCGTTCAAAAGCACGCCCCAGGAGACCGCGGGACGGCGCAGGCCCAGATCGAGGAAGGACAGCGCCGTCTCGCCGAGGATCATGGAGGGGATCGAGAGCGTGGCGCTGGCGATCAGATGGCTCATGAAGCCGGGCAGCAAATGGCGGCCGATGATCCGGCTCGGCCCGGCGCCCATCATCTCGGCCGCCTTGGCGTATTCCTCCTCGCGCAGCGCCAGCAGCTTGGAGCGCACCGCGCGCGCCAGCGCCGGCCAGTCGAGCAGGCCGAGAATGATGGTGATGGCGAAATAGACCGCGAGCGGGCTCCAGGTCACCGGCACCGCCGCCGACAGCGCCATCCAGAGCGGCAGTTCCGGCAGCGAGCGCAGGATCTCGATTGCCCGCTGCACGATGGTGTCGACGAGGCCGCCGAAATAGCCGGCCAGGCCGCCGAACAGCATGCCGAGCACCATGCCGATGGCAACCCCGATCAGGCCGACAGTAAGCGACAGGCGGGCGCCGTAGACGAGGCCGGAATACATGTCGCGGCCGAGCCGGTCGGTGCCGGCCAGAAACAGCGTGCCGCCCTCGGCCGGGCAGATGACGTGGAAGTTCCACTCGACAAGGCCCCAGAATTTGTACGGCGCGCCGAAGCACAGAAAGCGGATCGGCTGCACCTTGCTGTGGTCGGGCGTATAGACCCAGTTGCTGAATTCCAGGTCGAATTTCGCCTCAAAACCGTAGACGAAGGGGCCGACGAACCTGCCTTCGTGGAACAGGTGGACCGCCTGCGGCGGCGCGAACAAATGCGCGCTGTCGCGCTGGTTGGGGCTGTAGGGCGCGATGATCTCGGCGAACGGGACGTTGAGGTAGAAGAAGAACAGGATGATTCCGGCCCACACCGCCAGTCTGTGGCGGCGGAACTTGCGCCACATGATCTGCCATTGCGAGGCCTGGTAGTAGCGAAGCTGCGCCTCGGTCAGCGCCTCGGCCTGCATCGGATCGAACGGCGTCGGATCGACGTAGCGCTCAATCCCGTCGCCGGCTTGCCCCGGTGTGATTTCCCGTTCGGTCATTGGCCCGCGCGCGCTCCCAGCCGAATGCGCGGATCGAGCACCGCGAGCAGCAGATCGGAAATCAGCATGCCGACAAGGGTCAGCACGGCGACGAACAAGAGGATGAAGCCGGACAGGAACTGGTCCTGCGATTTCAAGGCGTTGAGGAGAACCGGGCCGACCGTCGGCAGGTTGAGGACGACGGAGACGATGACCGAGCCGGAGACCAGCGACGGGATCAGATTGCCGATATCGGCGATGAACGGGTTGAGCGCCATGCGCAGCGGGTATTTGACCAGCAGGCGGTTCTCGTTGAGGCCCTTGGCGCGGGCCGTCGTCACATATTGCTTGTGCAGTTCGTCGAGCAAATTGGCGCGCAGCCGGCGGATCATGCCGGCGGTGCCTGAGGTGCCGATGACGATCGTCGGGACGATCAAATGGGCGAGCACCGAGCCGACCTTGGCGAGCGACCACGGCTCATCGACATATTGCGGGTCCATCAGCCCGCCGATCGACAGGCCGAACCAGATATTGGCCAAGTAGAGCATGATGAGGCCGAGCAGGAAGTTCGGCGTCGCCAGCCCGATATAGCCGAGAAAGGTGAAGCCGTAATCGCCCCAGCTATATTGCCGTGTCGCCGAATAGATGCCGATCGGGAACGAGACGACATAGACGAACAGAATGGTGGCGAAATTGAGCAATATGGTCAGCGGCAGCGTCGTGCCGACGACGTCGGCGACCGGCTTTTCGAATTCGAACGACCAGCCCCAATTGCCCTGAATGAGGCCGGAGAAGCCGTTCGGGCCGGGCCAGGCGCCGAGCCATATCAAATAGCGCTCCCAGAACGGCCGGTCGAGCGCGAACTCCTTGCGCAAAAACTCGACCTTGGCGATCGAGGCGGCTTCGCCTTGCGCCTTCAACTGGGCGATCTGGTTGCTCAGATAGTCGCCGGGCGGCAGCTCGATGATCAGAAAGACCAGCAGGCTGATCACCAGGAGGGTGGGGACCATGCCGAGCGTGCGGCGGATGACGTAGGAGAGCATTCAGGAGTTCGCCATCTCTACTGCGCGTCGTCGAACCAAAAAAGGTCCATGTGGTGGATGCCGAACTGGGCGCCGGGATCCCAGCCATAGATCCCGGCCTCCGGCACGTTCTGCAGATGCCCGGCGACAACGACCGGCTGACGGGCCTCGGAGACGAGGCCGATGGAATAGGTCTCCTCGGCGTGAATGGCGAGGATGCCGTGCCAGATCGCCTCGCGCTCGGCCGATTCCTTGGAGCCGATCCATTGCCGGTAGAGCGCGACCAGCTTCTGCGCCGCCGGATCGTCCGGCGCTTCGCCGCGTTCGCCTTCGGTCTCGAAATACTGGCCCCAGCCGGGCCAACACAGCGTTTCGCTGCGGACCGGCGCATATTCCTCCGGCGGCATGTCGGGCGTCGGCACGCCGTTGTCATGGCCCGACCAGACCGACATGACGAGCTGGCCCGACAGCGCCCGGTTGCGCATGACTTCGCGCTGGGTCGGCTTGATGAACAGGGCGACGCCGAGTTCGCGCCAGGTCTCGCCGATCAGTTCCAGCGCGTCCGCCTGCAGCCGGCTTTCGCCGGCGGTCTCGACGATGATTTCAAGCGGGCGGCCATCGGGCAAAAGCCGGATGCCGTCGCCACGGCGCTCGCTCAGGCCGATCTCGTCGAGCAGCGCGGCGGCCTTTTTCGGTTCGTATGCGGCCCAGTTGGTGCGGTAGTCTTCGCGATAGAGCGGGCTTGTCGGCAGCACCGTGTTGTTGCTTGCCGTCGCATAGCCGAAGAACAGCACGCGGCTGATCAGTTCGCGGTCGACGCCGATCGAGAGCGCGCGGCGGAAGCGCCTGTCATTGAGCAGTTTGCGCCATTCCGGGTCCTTGACCGTCAAATTGGGGTAGAGCGCGATCTCGGCCGCCTTGGCGTTCGGCCACAGCCGCGTCTTATAGCCGTGCGCCGCCTCGCCGCGCTTCAGCACGGTGATGTCGGAGAACGACAGGCCGCGGGCCTGGAGGTCGGATTCGCCGGCCTGGGTCTTGGTCGCGATCAACCGCCCGTCGGTCACCGAAAACACGATTTCGTCGATATAGGGCAGTTGCCGGCCGGCGCTGTCGATGCGGTGGAAATAGGGATTGCGGACGGCGACGCGGCGCTGCTCGCTGTCGGCGGGCCGCACGATCCAGGGCTGCAGCGTCGGCATGTCCGGATTGCGGGCCTTGTACATCTCGTCCTTCTTGTTGTGGACCGCGGCCCAACTGCGCAGCTTGTCCGCCGCCATGATCTTCTCGATCTCGGCCGTATCGCCATAGGCGCCGTGGAACTGCCGCAGATAATGGGCCGGACGGTAGATGAAGGTGGGCCGGGCCTTGGCGAGATTGGGCAGGAAGCCGGGATTGGGCTTTTGCCATTCGAACCGGACGGTGACGGCGTCGATGACGCTGAATTGCGGCTTCTCGCCTTCGACCAGGAAGAAGGCCGGAACGCCGCCCGGCGAAAGCTCCTCATTGTTGGCGATGTCCTCCCAGTAATAGCGGAAGTCTTCGGCGGTGAAGGGTTGGCCGTCGGACCATTTGTGGCCGCGGCGCAGATGAAGCGTGAAAATGCGGCCGTCTTCGGCATCGACCTTGACCAGGATGTCCGGGACAAGCCGCAGTTTCTCGTCATAGCCGAGGAGGCGGGCATAGCCCCAGACATTGATCAGCCGGACATCCTTGGAGCGGCCGATCAGCGTGTTGAGGCTGCCGCCGTGACGGCCCTGAGCGCGGCCGATCGCGGCCGGATCGATGATGCGAGGCTCTTCCGGCAGCCGTTCGGCCACCGGCGGCAGGTCGATGCCCTGATGGGTGCGCGACAATGTCGGCGTCTCGATGAGGTCGAGCGCCTGCGCGGCCGGCGCGGTGATTGCGCATAGCGCGGCCGCCGCAAACGCGATCAGGACCTTCACGGACATTCAGGCGACCTCCCCGTGTCGCTTTTCTTGCGCCCATCCCGGCGCGGCGACATAGTGCCCGGGCGCCATTTCGACCAGCACCGGGTCGGTCGTTTCGGTCACCGTGAACGGCGCCGGCCAGGCCGCCGGATCGGAGGCCTTGGCGGCGCTCAGCGCGTCGAAATCGAGCTTGTCCTCGAGGCTCGGCTCGGGCACCGCCTGCAACAGCGCCTGGGTGTAGGGGTGCTGGGGGTTGTCGACCAGTTCGCGGGTCGGGGCCAGTTCGACGAGCCGGCCGCGGCACATCACGGCGATGCGGTCGGCGATATAGTCGACGACCGCAAGATTGTGGCTGACGAACAGATAGGTGAGCCCGAGGGCGTCGCGCAGATCCTTCAAAAGGTTGAGGATCTGCGCCTGGACCGAGACGTCGAGGGCGGAGACCGGCTCGTCGCACAGCACCAGTTGCGGCCGCAGCGCCAGCGCCCGGGCGATGCCGATCCGCTGCCGCTGCCCGCCGGAGAAGGAGTGCGGGTAGCGGCTGAGGAAGCGCGGGTCGAGACCGACCAGTCGCATCAGTTCGCGGACCCGCTCGGCGCGCTCCTCGGCCTTGCCGATGCCGTGGATGACGAACGGCTCGGACAGGATCTCGAACACCGTCATGCGCGGATTGAGCGACGAGAACGGATCCTGGAAGATCAGCTGCACCGCGCGCCGATAGGCCATCAGATCGTCGCCGGCAAGCGTCGAGATATCGGTCATGGTACCGTCGCGGTCGAACAGGATGCGGCCGGAATCGACGCTGAAGGCGCGCAATATGGCGCGCGCGGTGGTGCTCTTGCCGGAGCCGGATTCACCGACCAGGCCGAGGCATTCGCCGCGATCGATGGAAAAGCTGACGCCGTCGAGCGCCTTGACCTTGCGGGCGCCGGCGCCGAAAAATCCGCTCTTTCGGAGCGAAAAACTCTTGGAGATGTGCTCGACTGTCAGGAGCGGCCGGCCGCGCTCGCCGGTTTCGCGCGTTCGCGCCTGCATCATGAAATCGCCGGGTTTCGCTTCGATCGGCCGGATCGGCACCAGGCGCTCCGACTCTTCCATGTCGAACCGGGGCACCGCCTTCAGCAGCGCCTTCAGATAGTCGTGCCGGGGGTCGCCGAACAGATCGGCGGCCGCGCCGCTTTCCATGATGCGGCCGTGATAGATCACCACGACATCGTCGGCGACGTTGGCGACGACGCCGAAATCGTGGGTGATCATCAGCACCGACATCTGCAGTTCGGTCTGGACTTCGCGGATGAGTTTTAAGATTTCGGCCTGGATGGTGACGTCGAGCGCCGTTGTCGGCTCATCGGCGATCAGCACCGCCGGGCGGCACACCAAAGCCATGGCGATCATCGCGCGCTGGCGCAGGCCCCCGGACAATTCGAACGGGTAGGTGTCGAGCGCCCGCTCGGGATCGGGGAAATGGACGAGCCGCAGCATCTCGGCGGTAAGCCGGCGGGCATCGGCACGGCCGACCTTGTTGTGCAGGATCACCGCTTCGCCGATCTGGTCGCCGATGGTGTGGATCGGCGAAAGCGAAGTCATCGGCTCCTGAAAGATGATGGCGATGCGGTTGCCGCGGATCGTCCGCATGGCCGGGCCGGAGCGGTCGAGGCCGGCAATGTCGATGACATCGCCCGGCGCGGCCGGATCGTGAAACCGGATATGGCCGCCGGTGATCCGGGCGCTTTCCGGCAGGATGCCCATGATCGCCTGGGCGATCACCGACTTGCCCGATCCGGACTCGCCGACGAGCGCGACGGTGCGGTTGTTGCCGATGGTGAACGAGGCGCCGTCGACGGCGCGGACGCTGCCCTCGTCGGTCTTGAAATCGATCGTCAGGCCGTCAATTTCGAGGATGTTCACGCACGACCTCGCCCGCTCCGGTTTTTTTGTTCGCGGGGATTATAGTCGCCCCTGGTTCAGGCGATAGCCGTCTTTTGTAACGTTTCGAAGGATTTGGATTTGCCGATTGAAGCGATTGGCGGAAGCGGGGGGTAGCCGCCCGCCCTGGCGCACTATCTCGATCTCTCCCTCGTCACCGCCTGGCTTGTCCGGGCGGTCGCATGGTCACCGCGAACTTGCGATATTCCCGTTTACCTCCCAAACTGCACCTTCCCCGCGAAAGCGCTAAGGGATGCACACTTCTTGCCGATTTGCGCCGCTCTGGGTGGGAAAAATCTGCGCGCAACGAGAACCTCTTCGCACCTCACCCGCGAAAGCGGGTGTCCAATGGCCGATCCGCCACTGTTAGCGCTTGTTTTGTCAAACGAATCTCCATTCGCCATAGCCGAGGACAAAGC
>JANQEG010000093.1 GCA_028278505.1 Rhodobiaceae bacterium | reverse complement strand
AGGGGGCCGTCGAGCGCGCAAGTCCAGAAACCCAGGAAGCGGTTCAGCTCGGGAAATCTCGGCGCCAAATCATAGCACTGCCAGACGAAGGTCTGCAGCAGGCCGGGGTGGTCCGGCAGGTGATAGAGGATTTCGGCCGTCGTCAGGCCGTAGCCGTCGATCCGGCGAATGAAATCGGTATTGGCCATGGTCTCCTCGCCGTTGGCATTCGCCTCCGCTGGAGAGTGTTTCAGCCTATTGCGGTCGATGAAAGATAAAAAACAATTAATTCAATGCATTGGCAGCGGAGTGCGGTGAGTGTTGCCGGTCGAAATGTGATGATTGTGCGGCGCCAGGACCGCATCGCACGTCGATCACGATGATGAAGACGCAAGTGAATGCTATGGTGTCTCGAGCGGATCGCAATCGAGGAATCGGCCGATGAGCGCGCGGATGAAATGGATCGCGGCCGGGGTCGGCGCAATTCTGTTCGCCGCAGCGCTCGCGGTCGTGCTCGTCTATCGCGAGGACCCGGACGCGAAACCCTATCTCGTCTTCCGCGGCGGCGGCTTCATCTTCAACTACCGCATTGCCGAGGTGTTTTACGGGTTCAATGTGCGGATCGTGCGGCCGGTGCCGGTCGGCACGATCATCGAGGCGGAGTTCGAGGATCCGGGCGGCGGCGCACCGATCCGGGTGTCGAAACGGGTCGGCACGCTGTCGGTCCGCTATTCGCTGCGCACGCCTCCGGTGACGGGCGTCGTCGCGGGCAGGCCCTACCGGGTCGTGGTGCGGCTGCGCGACCGCGATAGCGGCCTGGCGTTCGCCAGCTATGAACGCGAATACACCTCCAATATCGGCGACGATGTCATGCCGGCGGCGCCGCTGACCGTCGGCCCCGGCTATCATCGCCCGCCGGCCCCCGATCCCGGTTCAGGCGACGGCTGACCGAAGCCATGATGTGTCCGCCAACGGTTGCGGCGCGGCGTAAAATCCCGGCGCTGCCCGCCCGCCACAGATCAGCAATGCGGAGAACACCGTTGATCGCCGGGCGCCCGCCCGCTAAGACGACGCAGGTTTTCCGCGCCGGCTGCAAAGCCGGTGTGCGGTGTTGACAGTATGAAGGGGGCACTCGAATGCGCGTCTACTATGATCGCGATGCCGATCTCAATCTGATCAAGGGCAAGAAGGTCGTCATCATCGGCTATGGCAGCCAGGGCCATGCCCATGCGCTGAATTTGCGCGATTCCGGCGTCGGCGAAGTCGTGGTGGCGCTGCGTCCCGGCTCCGGCTCGGCCAAGAAGGCGGAAGGCGAGGGGCTGACCGTGATGTCGGTCGCCGACGCGGCCAAATGGGCCGACGTGATGATGATGCTGACGCCGGACGAGCTGCAGGCGGAAATCTACAACGAGCACCTTGCCGACAACATGAAGGAGGGGGCGGCGCTGCTGTTCGCCCACGGCCTCAACATCCATTTCAACCTGATCGAGTCGCGCGGCGATCTCGACGTGCTGATGGTGGCGCCGAAGGGGCCGGGCCACACGGTGCGCTCCGAATATGCCCGCGGCGCCGGCGTGCCCTGCCTGATCGCCATTCACCAGGATGCCTCGGGCAACGCCCACGATCTCGGCCTCTCCTATGCGAGCGCCATCGGCGGCGGCCGCGCCGGCATCATCGAGACGACCTTCCGCGAGGAGTGCGAGACCGATCTGTTCGGCGAGCAGGTGGTGCTGTGCGGCGGCCTCGTCGAGCTCATCCGCGGCGGCTATGAGACGCTGGTCGAGGCCGGCTACGCGCCGGAAATGGCCTATTTCGAATGCCTGCACGAAGTGAAACTGATCGTCGACCTGATCTATGAGGGCGGCATCGCCAACATGAACTATTCGGTGTCGAACACCGCCGAATACGGCGAATACGTCACCGGCCCTCGCATCATCACCGACGACACCAAGGCGGAGATGCGGCGGGTGCTCGCCGACATCCAGTCGGGCAAGTTCACCCGCGACTGGATGCTGGAGAACAAGGTCAACCAGACCTCGTTCAAGGCGACGCGGGCGAAGAACGCCGCCCATCCGATCGAGGAGGTCGGTGAGCGGCTGCGCGGCATGATGCCGTGGATCGCCGAGCGCGCGCTGGTCGACAAGAGCCGCAATTGATTTCGGCGCCCGCGATCCGGCGGGCAAAGGCCGGCGATGCGGAGGCGCTCACCGGGCTGGCGCTCGCCTCCAAGGCCCATTGGGGCTACGATCCGGTGTTCATGGGGGCTTGCGTCGCCGAGCTGACGACGACCGTGTCGGCGATTTCGGAAAACGAGATCTGGCTCGCCGAACTGGGCAGCGAAATCGTCGGGTTCTACGAACTGATCGCCGATGCCGAGGACCAGCGCGGCGAAGTCCTCATGTTCTTTGTTATGCCGGCGCATATGGGGCAGGGCGTCGGCCGGCTGCTCTGGGCGCATATGGAGGGCCGCGCGGCGGCGCATGAGCTTGAGCGTCTCGGTCTCGATGCCGATCCGAACGCGGTTCCGTTCTATACGGCGATGGGCATGACGGTGGTCGGGGAGGCGCCGTCCGGATCGATCCCCGGGCGGATGCTGCCGCGCATGGAAAAGCCGCTTGGCCGGCATTGATGCGGCCGTGTCGCGGGCCGGGTGTCCGGTAACGCCCCAAGGCGAACAACATTGTCCGGCGGTGATCACTCTTAGAGCGTCGGGCGACAAGGTTGATTCAATTCTGTTTCTCGATTGGCGCGGCGGTCCGCCGGTGAGACGCTCGCCGCGCGATGTGGGGCATCGGGCAAGAGCGTATCGACGGCGGACGCCCGCCAATCGGAAACCCGAAGGGACGGGCAGATTTGCGCCAATTCCGGCGCAAAGCTGCTCGACCGGGCCACCAGCCCGCCCTTCGCATCTTTGCTTGACCTTGGCACAAATCTGCTCCGTCAGAATGGGTCAACCTTGCCGCCCGACGCTCTAGTTGCGTCGCGGCGGTCGCTTTGGCGCCGATATACACTATTTTCCCAAAGGTGGCACCGGCGCAGCTTCCAATCTGATGCCTCGGCGGCGATCGCCGTGCTCGCATCGGGACGCGTAATCGGTTAGTTTTCCCCGACCGCAAAGGAGACGTGCTTTGGGTGGCTTCATCGAAGCGGAACTGGCGCCTTTGAAAAACACCGGCCAGATCAGGCTGCACGACGCCGCCGCGTTCGCAGGCATGCGGCGCGCCGGCCGGGTCGCGGCCGAAACCCTCGATGCGCTCGTCGATATCGTCGTGCCCGGCGTGACGACCCGGGAGATCGACGATTTCGTTTACAGTTTCGGGGTCGAGCGCGATGCGCTGCCGGCAACGCTGTTCTACCGCGGCTATACGAAATCCTGCTGCACCTCGATCAACCATGTGGTCTGCCACGGCATTCCCAACGACAAGCCGCTCCGGGAAGGTGACATCGTCAATGTCGACGTGACCTTCGTCGTCGACGGCTGGCACGGCGATTCCAGCCGGATGTTCCCGGTCGGCAAGACCAGGCGTGCGGCGGAACGGCTGGTCGGTGTCACCTATGAGGCGATGATGCGCGGGATCGCCGCCGTCAAGCCGGGGGCGACGACCGGCGATATCGGCGCGGCGATCCAGGAATTCGCCGAGGCCGAGCGCTGCAGCGTGGTCCGCGATTTCTGCGGCCACGGCATCGGCCGGCTGTTTCACGACGCGCCGAACATCCTGCATTACGGCCAGCGCGGCGAGGGGATCACGCTGAGGCCCGGCATGTTCTTCACCGTCGAGCCGATGATCAATCTCGGCCGGCCGCAGGTGAAGATCCTCGCCGACGGCTGGACCGCGGTGACCCGCGACCGCTCGCTGTCGGCCCAGTTCGAACACATGATCGGCGTCACCGAGACCGGTCACGAGATCTTCACGATATCGCCCGCCGGTCTCCACCGGCCGCCCTACAGATAGCCCGAATGAGCGGACTTGAGGACAAGTCGCAGTCGATCCCTCACTATCACGGTCACCGCGAGCGCCTGCGGGGCCGGTTCCGCGAGGCCGGCGCGGATGCGCTCGCCGACTACGAGCTTTTGGAGCTTCTTTTGTTCCGGGTGCTGCCGCGGCGCGACGTCAAGCCGCTCGCCAAGGCGCTGATCGACCGGTTCGGCTCGTTCGCCGAGGTGCTCGCGGCGCCCGAAGCGCTGATGTGCGAGGTGCCCGGCATCGGCGACACCGTCGCCACCGAACTGAAGGTCGTCTTCGCCGCCGCCCAGCGGATCGCGCAAGGGGAAATCCGCAAGCGCCCGGTGCTGTCGTCGTGGAGTTCGGTGATCAATTACTGCCGCACGACCATGGCGTTTTCCGACAAGGAGCAGTTCCGCGTGCTCTTTCTCGACAAGAAGAACACGGTGATCGCCGACGAGGTGCAGCAGACCGGCACCGTCGATCACACGCCGGTCTATCCGCGCGAGATCGTCAAGCGGGCGCTCGAACTCTCCGCCACCGCGCTGATCCTCGTCCACAACCACCCCTCGGGCGACCCGACGCCGTCGCGGGCCGATATCCAGATGACGAAGGCGATCATCGATGTCGCCCGGCCGCTCGGGATCACCGTCCACGACCACATCGTCGTCGGCAAGGACGGCCATGCGAGCTTCCGCGGCCTGAAGCTGTTGTGAGGAGGTCGGCGCGCCGACCCGCCGATGCGCTTCAGTAGATATCGTTGGCGCGCTGCACCGTCCGGATGAAGGCGATGATCGCCGTGACCTCATCGACGGTGATGTTTTCGACCGGCGGCATGTCGCCGAACGTCCAGTGATGGGCGCGAACACCAGTGCTCACTGCGGCGTAAAAGGTCTGATCGTCGTGATGGCCGGGCCGGTAGAACGGGTGGATCAGTGGCGGGCCGCTGTCGGTTCCCCCGGCGCGCTCGCCGTGGCATTCGACGCAATAGGTCTGGAACGCCTCGCGGCCCGCGATCTGCTCGGGCGAAAGGCGCGGCATGACGATCTCGGGGCCTTCGGCCGGCGGCCGGCCGGCCAGGCCGCGAAAGGCGAGGACCGCGGCAAGCGCGACAATCACGCCGGCCATGATGGTGATCGCATGCTTCGACATCGCTATTGCCCAACAGGCGTTTTGCGAGGTCGGCCGACACCGGCAAGGTCGTCGAGGATCGGGCAGTCGGGACGGTCGTCGCCATGGCAGGCCGAGATCAAATGCGCAAGCGTGGCCCGCAAGGACTGGAGTTCGGCAATGCGGGCGTCGATCTCGTCGACGCGGGCCCGGGCCAGCGCCTTGACGTCGGCGCTCGCCCGGCTCTCGTCTTCGTAGAGCGACAGCAGATGGCGACAGTCGTCGATGGAAAAGCCGAGGCGGCGCGCGCGCTGCAGGAAGCGCAGCTTGTGCACGTCGCCGTCGTCGTAATCGCGATAGCCGTTGGCGCGGCGGGCCGGCCGGATCAGGCCGATATCCTCGTAGTAACGGATCGTCTTTGCCGGCAGTCCGCAGCGTTCCGCCGCCTGACCGATGTTCATGGCGAAGTCCTGGCCGTCCCGCTTGTCCACGACATGATCATACGTGGATAAACGCTCCAGTTACAGGAAGGTCAAGACGGCTCTGGACGACTGCGGCGCAGCGGTCCGGTCTTTGCCCGGCATTATTTGAAGGCGTCTGAGGCGGATTGGAAATTGGCCGCCGTCTCCGTGCCGACGAGGCGCACCGCGGCGATGATCACGAGGGCGATGCCGCCGGCGATCATGGCGTATTCGATGGCGGTTGCACCGGATCGGTCGCGGCGGAAACCGGCGATCAGATCGAAAAACGCTTTGAGACGACGCATAATGGTGCACTTCCTGGCCAAGACTGATGCGGCGAGATTAGCGTCGATTTCTTTATGTTGGATTAAGCCGTTGGCTAGAGCCTTTCCTGGCTTGTCTGAATCAATTCTGTTTCACGATTGGCGCGGCGGCCCGCCGGTGAGACGCTCGCCGCGCGATGCCTCCGACGGCGATATATCGCCGTCGTCGGATTCCTTGATGCCGCAAATCGGGAACACCCGATTTGCGGTGCATCGGGCAAGACCGGTTCGGCTTCGGGCGTCCGCCAATCGGAAACCCCCGCAAATCGGATATATCCGATTTGCTCGTTTCCTTTGGAAGGCGAACCGGGAAACATCCCGGTTCGCGGGGACGGGCGCATTTTCGCCAATTCCGGCGCCGCGCCGCTTGACCATACGCCCAGTATGGCCGTGCGCGACGCGGCTTGATCTTGGCGCAAAATCGCTCCGTCAGAAGGGTTCAGGCAAACCATGAAAGGCTCTTAATTTCGAAATTGTGCCGAGCTGTCAGGTTTCGACGGGTCCGTCCGGCCACGCCGCACCGGGCGTCGGCCGCATGGCGGAAACCGGCTTGATCTTCGGCGGTTTCCGGCGCTACCTCTTTTCAGAATTGTTGCCGAGAGCGGACAACAATCGCGGAAGTGGTGGAACTGGTAGACACAAGGGATTTAAAATCCTTCCAGTAAGAGTTTGAATCTGACCAGAATCCACATAAAAACAAGTAGATAGAAAGAATTTTTGCAGAGTAATTCTCTCGAGACGCGCTTGCACATGACTTACACATTTTGGCGTGATATTCTGTCCTAAAAGACGGAATATTCCATGGCTGAAAAACACTCGATTTTAGGTGGCAAGGTTCATCTCTACCGGAGGGAGAACTCAAAATATTGGCAGTGCTCGGTATACATGGCCGGGAAGAACCGCCGCGTCAGCACCCATGAGGAAGGTCTCGCCAAAGCCAAGGATTTTGCGGAAGACTGGTATTTCGATTTACGCGACCGCCAGCGCGGCGGGTCGCTGAAAAACGAAAAGACCTTTCGGCAGGCCGCCGAAAAATATCTGGACGGGTATGACGTGGTTACGGGCGGCACCCGCAACCGGGTTTATGTCGCGGGCAATGAACGGCGATTACGGCTTTACCTGCTGCCGTTCCTGGGTGACCTCGGTTTGTCCGAAGTCACTTCCGGGAAGGTTCAGGAATATCGGGTTATGCGGCAACAAACATCGCTGACCGGCAAGCCGCCGGCCCGCAACACCATTCACCAGGAAATCGTCACGCTACGGCAGGTGCTGAAGACCGCCATTCGGCACGGCTGGCTTTCGCACCTGCCTGACCTCTCCACGCCCTACCGTACGGCGGAGAAAATATCTCATCGCGCCTGGTTCTCCCCGGAAGAGTATAAAAAGCTGTATCAGGCCACCCGGAAACGGGTTGAAGATCACCAGGGTAAACGTTGGCAATCCGAAGCTGAACAGCTTCACGACTACGTTCTCTTAATGGCGAACACCGGCTTGCGGCCCGACGAAGCCAACCGGCTGCAGTACCGGGACGTGGAGATCGCCACCGATGATGAAACGGATGAAACCATCCTTATCATCGAAGTCCGCGGCAAACGCGGTGTGGGCTACTGCAAGAGCACGCCGGGTGCCGTCATTCCTTTTGAACGGCTGGTAAAGCGGAACCGGCCGGAACCGACCGACCCGATTTTCCCAGGCAATCACACCGGCATGTTCAACAACATTCTGGCCGAGCAGGGCTTGAAGTTCGACCGCGAAGGCAATCGCCGAACGGGGTACAGCTTGCGCCACACCTATATCAGCCTGCGCCTGATGGAAGGGGCGGACATCTATCAGATCGCCAAGAACTGTCGCACCAGTGTGGAAATGATCGAGAAATACTACGCCTCGCACATCAAGACGAGTATCAGCGCCGCCGCCGTTAATGTGCGGAAGAAGCCCAAATCGAAAAAGGCGCAGGAAGAACACGAACAACGCAATGCTCACCGTGGCCTGTAACCGGAATTTGCATTTCTTATCAAAAGGTTTGGCACAACAACGATGGTTTGGTAGAAGTAGTAACGATGCGGACGTGGTGGAATCGGTAGACACAACGGACTTAAGGAAATTGAGTGCGCCGGGGGAAACTCCGGACGTAGAACCGCTCAAAGTCGGGGAAAGCTGCGGTCGGGAATTGCTTCCGACTATGCCGATCCCGAGCCAAGCCTACCTGCGCTTGAACGGCATGGGTGTGGAAGGTGTAGAGACTAGACGGGCGGCACCTACGGCCTAGCGGCTATGGTGAAGGGATAGTCCAGACCACGAACGCCCGGAAGGGCGGCGGCGAAAGCCGAAGTGGTACGAAAATCCGTTGGCCTTTGTGCCGTGCGGGTTCGAGTCCCGCCGTCCGCACCACCGACCAGCGGTTTCGCCTCTACCCGTCCGGCATGAGGGCATGGGCGGGCCATGAATTTCGGCGCGTCGGGGTAGGCGCCGAATCCGCACAATCCTCGTTCAGTTAACAAACAGATAAAGCTTTGCAGCCAATCTTGTTGGATGGACGGACGTGATTCGGATCATCGGCGGCGGAAAATCAGGACGAGAACCCCGTTGCGGCTCGTCCTGTTTGTTCTCGGGCTTTTTGCCGTCATTGCCGTTGCGCTCCCGGCGGTCATTCAGTCCGACACGCTGAGGACCGCGCTCGCGCGCCAGCTCTCGACCATATCCGGTGCCGAGATATCGCTGGACGGACCGATCCGGCTCTCGGTCGTGCCCGATTTCGGAATTGTTGCCGAGAACATCAGCTATGTCTCGGAGGATGGCGCCGTTTCGATATCGTCGGCGCGCGCGGTCGCATCGGTGCGCTGGTTGTCGCTCTTGACCAACAGAATCGAAATCTCCGGTATCGAACTGGAGAATCCGCGTATCGCGCTTTCTGAGGCAAAGGCCGATGCGAGCGCGGATTCACCTGCGCCGACGCAAGCCGGGGATCTTTTTGAGATTGCGGCCGGTTATCTTCAGGGGCTGGCGATCGATCGCTTCGGCGTCAGCGGCGGAGAGGTCTTCGATAAATCGGCGGGCGGGACGACGCCGATCGCAACGGATATCGCCATCGACCTCTCTGTTCCGGGCATCGACGCGCCGGCCGCGTTCACCTTCTCCGGAAACGTCGATGGCCGGCAGGTCAATCTTGAGGGTGAACTCGGCTCGCTCGGCGAATTGCTGGCGCGTCAGCCGACCGCGTTTGCGCTTTCCGCGGCACTTTCGCCGGCGCCGCATCCGGGATTGGCCGATATCGAGGCATCCGGACGGATCGAGCTCGGCAGCGACGGAACCTATCGCATAAAGGCCGGTGAAATTTCGAGCGCCGGCCAGCGCATGCACATCGATGCGGCGTATCTGCCGGGCGACCGGCCGTTCATCAAAGCCAGTGTGACGGCCGAAACGCTCGACTATTCGGATTTTGCGCCGGAACCGGCCGCAAGCGGCAATGCGGGGCGCGGGGCCGGCGGGGCGGTCGACTTTTCCGCGCTGAGGGACATCGATCTCGATCTCGAATTGCGCGCCGGCACGATCAAGGTCGGGAATGCTATTGCGCAGGATCTGACCGTTCGGGCGGCGCTGCAGAACGGCAAACTGGTGTCGACGGTCGGTTCGAAACAGATCGCCGGCGGCCAACTGGCGCTGGACGTCGAAACGGATTTCGGCAAAGCCGACCCCGAATTTCGCGGCAATCTGGGTCTTACAAGGATCGATATCGAGGATCTGGCGAAGCTCGCGGGGACACGCGCGCCGTTTACCGGTCGTCTGGTGTCGCAGCTTCAATATGCCTTTCGCGGCACGAGCCCGGCGGCCATCATCGATACGATCAATCTGAGGGGCGTTGTCGGGATCGAAAACGGCGCGGTGGATGTTCCCGAACTCGTACCCGTCGTCGGGCCGGGCGCGGGGCAGATCGCCGCGCTCAACGCCAGGGCCGAATTCGCCACCATCAGCGAGCCGTTTGCCTTGTCCGGTTCGATGACGTGGAACGGCGAGGATGTCGACTTCACGGCCGCGATACCGCTTGTCGAATTTCTGGACAATCAGCGTGGGCGGATCACGGTCAAGGCAAAATCCCGGCTGGCCGCGGCGGAATTTTCCGGCACGGTCGACATCGACGGCGATGCGCGCGGCAAGATCGGCATCAGCAGTGGATCGCTGGCCGGCCTGTTGCAATGGTTCGGACAGGATCCGAGCATTCCTTTTAAAGCCATCTCCGCCACCGGCACCCTGGCGGTCAACTCCGTAATGGTCGGCCTCGATGGCGCCCGCATCACATTGGATGACACCATTGCCACGGGCTCGGCCTCGGTCGACATCACCGGCAAGCCGGCGATCCGCGCCGATTTGTCGGTCAACGCCATTGACGTTGCACGGTTCGCGGGCGGCGGCGCGGCCGCGGGCGGATCAGCGGAAACTCTGGATTTTTCCGGTCTGAAGGCGTTCGATGCGGATGTCGGCCTGAAGGCTAAGCGGATCGGATACGGACGCGTGGCGGGCGGTCCGGCCACGGCGAAATTGGCGGTCAAGGACGGGATCGCTCGGCTCGTCGTTCCAAAGGCTGCCTTTTATGGGGGCGTGGTCGCGGTGAACGTGGTCGCCAACGGCGCCGGCCGCCGACCCGCAGTCGATCTTGCCGTCACCATGAATGGCGTCGACGCGCTGCCGCTTTTCGGCGATGCGGTGGATTTTCGGCGGCTTGAAGGGAAGCTCGATGCCGAAATGGCGGTGAAGGGCGGCGGCACGACCACGGATGCGCTCGTCCGTTCGCTCGGCGGCAACGCCCGGTTGGTATTTGCGGATGGGGCGATCCGCGGCATCGATGTGGCCAAGCTGATCAACAATCTGCAGTCGCTGATCGCCGGCGGCTACCGGGAAAACAGCGACGACCGCACGGAATTCACCGAGCTTTCCGTTTCGTTTGCTATCGAGAACGGTATTGCGCGGACCCAGGATTTGCGTCTGCTCGGGCCGCTTGTCCGGATGGACGGATCGGGCAGGGTCGATCTCGCCGCCCAGTCGATCGATATGCGCCTCAACCCGCGCATCGTCGGTTCGCTAGAAGGCCAGGGGAGCAGTTTCGATGTGGCCGGGCTCGGCATGCCGGTCATTGTCCAAGGTCCATTGTCGGCACCGAACATCTATCCCGATCTCGGCAATATCCTCGCCAATCCGGACCAGGCCCTGCAGCTCATTTCCAAGCTTGGTGTCGATATCGGCGATCTCGGGACCGGCAATACCGATATCGTCGGTGTTCTCGAAGAGACGCTCGGCGCCGGTGGCGGGAAGCCGGCGAACACGGTCGTCAAGAACGTTCTCCAGAACCTTGGTCAGAACGCAGCCGGCAATGGCCATACCGGCAGTATCCCCAATGATGCCCAGGACCTGGTCAGTTCATTGCTGCAGGGCGCAATCGGGCAAGGCGGCCGGCCGAGTGGCGTCGTCGGGTCCATCCCTTCTTCGGCGGCCGCCCCTTCCTTCGATGGGCCGATCCCAAGACCCAATCCTCGCCGGCGGGCGGGCAGGCTTTCGGTTTTGCCGGTTCAGGAACCGCGCCCTGCGCAGGATTTGACCGAACACTTGGTCAACGAGATCACCCCCATGCTCGTCCCGGATGGCGCGGGGGGAGACGCAGCCGGCCTTGTCAATGAACTGATCAAAGGCTTCGGGAACTAGGCCGTCTGCTCACAAAAAGTCCGAGCCGAGAAATCCGACTATTTAAGCGATTGTCCGATCATATAGTCGAACATCTTGTCACCCAGAAGGGCCTTGAGTGCGATGAACATTTTGGCGTCGGTCGTCGTGCGGTACTGCGTGTTCGGGTGCTTTGCCTTAACGGCCTCGACAATGAACTTGGCGGTGTTTTCCGGCCCTTCGCATTTGGCGTAGCTGTCTTTCATGTAGTCGACAACCTTTGCGACCAACTCCTTATATTCCTTAGAAATTTCGACTTTGTCGAGGGCTGCGAAAGCAACGACGTCAAACTCCGTTTTCAGCGCGCCGGGTTCGATCATCACAACATCAATCCCGAGAGCTTTGACCTCCATTCTGAGCGCATCACTCATCCCCTTGATCGCGTGCTTGGTCGCGGCATACCAACCGAGAACCGGTGTCGCGACAAAACTGACAACGGACGCGACATTGATGATGCGTCCCGATCCTTGCCGACGCATATGGGGGAGTACGGCTTTCTGCAGTCTCGCATAACCAAAGACGTTGACATCGAATTGGTTCCGGATTTCTTCGATCGGGATATCTTCAATCGTGCCGTAGGAACCATACCCGGCATTGTTGACCAGCACGTCGATGCGTCCCTGCTCTTCGATCAATTGTGAGACACCGGCTTCAACGGCTGCATCATCCCTTACGTCCATGCGGATGAGATGCGCGCCTTGCTCTTCTAAGTCCTTCATCTTTTCGACGCGTCTTGCGGCCGCGTAAACGGTGTAACCCTCTCCAAGCAGTTTCTCGACTGCGCAATATCCGATACCGGCCGAGGCGCCGGTGACGAGGACAACTTTGTTTCCAGCAGTATCTGACATTCGAAACTCCCCGTTTCGGCTTCTTGACTGAGGCCCTTACGGCCTTGCGTGCTTTGTTGAATATAGTGTATGTAAACACTTGATTACATATTTTATGGCAAAAGTCAACACCTGTTGACTTGGTTCGTGGCCGGAGAACTATGACAGCTGCCAAAAAGAGAGTGCGCAATGCCGCGGCGACGCGTGAGGCAATCCTCGCGGCGGCGAAGCGCGCCTTCACAGCGAAAGGCTTTGACGCAGCCGGTATGCGGGATATCGCCGCCGAGGCGGGCATCAATGTCGCGCTCGTCAATCGCTACTTCGGATCAAAAGAGGGGCTGTTTGACGAGGCTGTTATTCCCGCCCTCAACATTGACGACCTGATGTCGGGCGATCGATCAACATTCGGCGAGAGAGCGGCAACCTACTTTGCGACCAAGACCCATCAGGGGGATGACCTCGATCCGACACTGGCCTTCCTGCGGTCGGCAGGAAGCGCCGTCGTTGCCGAGAGGTTGAGCGATGCTGTTGACCAACAGGTCATCGCCAAGCTGGCCCGCTGGCTTGGCGGCAAGGACGCCGAGCAACGCGCCGCATTGATCATCGCTCAACTGGTCGGGTTCGACATGCTTCGCCGGATGGTCAACATCGAGGCGCTGGCCCCTCAACATATCGACGCTGTTGCGCCACGTTTCGCAAAAGTGCTGCAAGACTATGTCGACGATGCCGACTAGGCGAGGTCTTGCGGTGTTCCCTGCGCAGACAGTGGGCGGGTGTTGAACGGTGTATCGTGGATCACACTACACGACACAACAGGATATTTCCGACCTGCGGGCTTGTCCTATTGCTTTGCGGTTCAGGCATTTTGGGATGGTTTCGATCCCTCCTCCGTCGTCATTGCCCGCTTTATTGCGGGCAATCCAATGGCGGTTCGGCACCCAGAAGCGCTTGAACGCCTTAACAAATGCGTTGGCAAGTGGACGGGCCAATGGACCACCCGGACAAGCCGGGTGGTGACGAGGGAGGGCTCGTGGTGATGATGTCTGTGTCGTGTAGTGTGATCGCGGATATGGCGATCCGGCGCGCCGCTCCGGTATTATTTAAAGTCCCTGATAGGGGATCGGCAAATCCCTCGCCTTTAGGCGACGGGATGCGTAGCATCCTGGACTATGCAGGATTACAAGCGCGGCAGCCAT
>JANQEG010000134.1 GCA_028278505.1 Rhodobiaceae bacterium | reverse complement strand
CATCCGGATAAACGTTCCGTCGCGCGGAAAATGAAACTCGCTGCTTGGAGCAAAGATTTCTTCTTCGAACTCTTTACTCATATGCAATAGCCCTGCCCTCCCCCGCAAGGGGGGAGGGGACGGGCGTCGCGAGCGCAGAGCCCTTCTCCCCTCCCTTTTCAAGGCGAGGGTCGGCGCGAAGTGTTGGGCGAGGGTGGGGTGCCGGCAATACCATCGTGCACCGCCCCCGTGAAAACGGGGGCCCATTGCCCCTTTCGGCACGGTATGTCGGCGGCCGAGTGTCGCTGTCGCCCGATCGAATCTGCCGAAGGCGTTTCCTGCCGCAAGCGCCAATGGACGCCCGCTTCCGCGGGCGCGGTGGGAAGGGATAGTCGTGCGTTTGCCGGACTTCCGGTTTTTCTCCAGACCCCCACCCCCAACCCCTCCCTGCAAGGGGGAGGGGAGTTACTCGGCGCCTGCCGCCATCGTCCCCTCCCCCCTTGTGGGGGAGGGACAGGGAGGGGGGTATGCGGACAAGAGACATGAGCATCATTTAAATCCTCAAAACCGGATCGGCTCGTCATAGCGACCGTAGACGTCGACCAGCCGCGAGGTGATCTCGCCGACGCTGGCATAGGCCTTTACCGCCGCAACGATCGCCGGCATGACGTTGGCGCCGTCCTTCGCGTCGGCCGAAACCCGGGCGAGGGCCGCTTCGACGGCGGCGGTGTCGCGCGCATCCCGGACGTTCTGCAAAGCGGCGATCTGCGCCTCGGCGCCGGCGGCGTCATAGCCGTGCAGTTCGACCTCCGGCGTTTCTTCGTCGGTGTCGGCGTAGCAGTTGACGCCGACCTTTTTGAGCGCGCCGGATTCGATATCTTTTTGGCGCTGATAGGCGTGGCGCGAGACCTTGTCCTGGATGATGCCTTCCGCGACCGCCTTTTCGATGCCGCCGGCCCGATCGACCCAGTCCATCGCCTCGACGATCTTCTCTTCCATCTGGTTGGTCAGCGTTTCCACGTAATAGGAGCCGGCCAGCGGATCGACCGTGTCGGCGACGCCGATCTCCTCGACCATCAACTGCATGGTGCGGAGCGAGATACGCTGCGCCTTCGGCGTCGGGATCGTATAGGCCTCGTCATAGCAGCAGAGCGCCATCGTTTGGGCGCCGCCCAGAGCGCCGGCCAAGGCATAATAGGCACCGCGCATAATATTGTTTTCCGGCTGCTCGATGGTGAGGCCGAAGCCGCCGCCACCGGCGATCATCCTGAGCCAGCCGGAGCGCGGGTCCTTGGCGCCGTATTCGTCGAGCATGATCCGCGCCCAGCGCCGCCGGCCGGCGCGGAATTTCGCCACCTGCTCCCAGAGATTGCCGAAGATGTTGAAATTGAACGACAAGCGCCCGGCGAACTCGTCGATGTCGAGGCCGCGGGCCAGCGCCCGGTCGGTGTAGGCCTTGGCGATGGCAAAGGCAAAGCCCATCTCCTCGGCCGGCGTCGCCCCGCTCTCGCGGATGTGATAGCCGCAGACGCTGACCGGCGAATATTTCGGCGCGTTCCGGGCGCAGTATTCGATGGTGTCGGCGACGAGCTTCACCGACGGCTCGACGGGGAAGATCCAGGTGCCGCGGCCGATGAACTCTTTCAGGATGTCGTTCTGGGCGGTGCCGCGCAGCGTGCCCAAATCGAAGCCGCGCTTCTCGGCCATCGCCAGATACATGGCGATCAAGATCGCCGCCGAGCCGTTTATGGTCAGGGAAACGGTGATCTTGTCGAGGTCGATGCCGTCAAAGGCGATCTCGAAATCCTTCAGCGTGTCGACCGCCATGCCGACGCGGCCGACCTCGCCGAAGGCTTCCGGCGCGTCGGAATCATAGCCGCACTGGGTGGCGAGGTCGAAGGCGACGTTCAATCCGGTCTGGCCGTTGGCGATCAGATATTTGAAGCGTTCATTGGTGTCGGCGGCGTTGGAGAAGCCGGTGTATTGCCGCATGGTGAAGGGGCGGCGCCGGTACATCTCGGCGTGAATGCCGCGGGTGAACGGCGGCTCGCCGGCAAGGCTGTTGTCGACGCCACCGGACGCCGCCAGATCGTCGGCCGTGTAGACCGTCTGGATCGCGATGCCGGATTCGTTGACGACCGGTTTTGCGCCGGGTTTTCCGTTGGCCGGGCTCATGACACGGCCTCCGTCACGTTTTCCTTGATGTAGGCGACGATGTCGTCGAGGTGCGAGGAGGTCGGAAAGACGCCGGAAAAGCCGAGTTCGGCAAGTTCGGCGCGGTCGGTTTCGGGGATGTTGCCGCCGACGATCCAGAGCTTGTCGCCGAGCCCCTTTTCGGTGAACAGCTCGCGCATCCGCGCGCAAAGCGGCATGTGGGCGCCCGACAGGATCGACAGGCCGATGACGTCGACGCCCTCCTCGAGCGCGGCGTTGGCGATCGCCTCGGGCGTCTGGCGCAGGCCGGAATAGATCACCTCGAAGCCCGCATCGACGAGGGCGCGGACGATCACCTTGGCGCCGACATCGTGGCCGTCGAGACCGGGTTTGGCGATAAGTACGCGGATCTTGCGCTCGCTCATGCGGCAAGCTCCTTGGCAATGATCAGTTTCAGGATTTCGCTGGTGCCGCCGCCGATCAGCGTGAAGCGCACATCGCGCAAATAACGCTGGAACGGGTATTCCATGGCATAGCCGTAAGAAGCGGCGATGCGGGCGGCCGAGTCGCAGATGCGGGCGGCCGCTTCCGATGCCGTCAGCTTGGCGATCGCGGCTTCTTTATGGTGCGGGCGGTCATTGTCCTTCAGCCAGGCGGCGTAGTGGACATAGTGCTCGGCGGTCTCCAGGTCGGCGGCCATTTCGGCAAGGCGCAATTGCACCGCCTGGAAGCGGTTGATCGGCTTGCCGAACTGCACCCGCTCGCCGGCATATTGCACTGCCGCGTCGAGCGCGGCGCGGCCGATGCCGGCGGCGAGCACACCGGTGATGATGCGGATTTCGGCGAGCAGTTTGCGCAGGTGCGCCTCGCCGTCGCCCTCTTCCCTTGAGAGGCGATGGCTGTCGGGCACGAAACACTCATCGAAGGCGAGTTCGGAGGTGGGCAGCGCCCACACCCCCATCTTGTCGATCGCCTTGCCGAGTTGCAGGCCTTCGAAGTGCTTTTCGACGAGGAAGATGGTCAGCTTTTTGTCTTCGCCCGCCCGGGCAAAGACGGTGAAGAAGTCGGCGACCGGCGCCGAGGTCACCCAGATCTTTTGGCCGCTCAGGCGGTAGCCGCTATCGACCCTCGTTGCCGTTGTCGCAATCCCGCCGAGATCGGAGCCGGCATTGGGCTCGGTCATGCAGATGGCGCCGACCTTCTCACCTTTCAGCGCGGGGATCAGCAGGCGTTCGCGGATGTCGTCGCTGCCGAGCATGTCGAGGAATTTGGTGCCCATCAGCGACTGCATGGCGACGCAGCCGCCGAGCGACAGCGAGCCGCGGGCGATCTCCGACAAGGCGAGGCAGAAGGTGACCAGATCGACGGCCGAGCCGCCGACATCTTGCGCGTAGCGCATGGCGAAGAAGCCGAGGCCGCCGAGTTCGCCGAAGAGCGCATGGGGGAATTCATGGGCCTCATCGAGCGCGGCCGCCTGCGGCGCGATCTTCTCGTCGGAGAAGCGGGCGAAGGTGTCGCGGACGGCGCGCTGCTCTTCGGTGAGGTCGAAGTTCATGGGCTGGCGTCCGGATATGGTGCGGTCTGGTTTTTGGCTGACCCCCTCACCCTGACCCTCTCCCCGGCGGGGAGAGGGAATTCGCGCCGTGCGAGTCGACGTGCCTTCACCTCTCCCTTGAGGGAGAGGTCGGCCCGAAGGGCCGGGTGAGGGTGGGGCGCAGGCAGCAAGATTGTGCACCGCCCCCGTGAAAACGGGGGCCCATTGCCCCTATCGGCCCGGTATGTCGCCGGCCGAATTCGCTGAAGGCGCTCCGTGGCGCAGGCGCCAATGGACGCCCGCTTTCGCGGGCGAGGTGGATATGGATGGACGGGCGTTTGTCGGACGCCCGGTTTTTCTCCGGACCCCCCTCCCTGTCCCTCCCCCGCAAGGGGGGAGGGGACGCTGGTGCTAGCGTCAGAATACTCCCCTCCCCCTTGCGGGGAGGGGTCGGGGGTGGGGGTCAAAAGATAAGGAAACGCCATCTCCCTCTACTCCGCCGCGTCCACATCGAGCCCGTAGAGTTCGCGGGCCGCGTCCGCCGAGACGACGCCGTCGCGCACCTCGCGGCGCAGCTTCGCCCGGTCGCGCCGTGCCGGCTCACCATAGCCGCCGCCACCGCCGGCGATCTGGTGATAGTGGGTGCCCTTCGGCACGCCGAGGATCAGATCCTTGTTCTTCGGCACCACCTTGGTGCCGTCGGGATAGGTCAGCTCGATCAGGTTGAGGATTGAGTCGCGGCCGCCGAAAAGGCCGAAGGCCGGCTCGAAGTCGCCGTCGCCGAAGGTGACGAACTGGGTATTTTCGGAACCGATGATGTAGTCGGTCTCAACCCCGAGCCCCCCGCGCCACTGGCCGGCACCGCCGGAGTCGGTGATGTATTCGTGCTTCAGCAACAGGTGCGGCGTCTGCTGCTCGAACATTTCGTAATCCTGGTCGAGCACGCCGCCGGACGCATCGATCATGCCGATATGGTCGTAGCCGTCCGTGCCCTTGGTGCCGCCGGACCCGCCCTTCAGCCCCATGAAGCCGATATCGACATATTTGTCGCCCTTTTCCGCGTCGACGCCGGTGGTCAGCGAACAGAGGAGATTGTTCCAGCCGGCGGTCACCCGGTCGGGGATGACCGGCGCCAGCGCGCGAATGATCGCATCGGCGTTCGGCGGGCAGAGGTGGTTGCCGAAGGTCGTCGCCTTCGGATAGGCGGCATTGAGGATGGTGCCTTCGGGAATGGTGATCTCGATCGGCTCGACCATGCCCTCATTGTGCGGGATGTCGGGATTGACCATCTGCAGAAAGGTCAGGATCGTCGCCGAGGCGGACGAGGTGAAGGTGCCGTTGACGAAGCCATTGGTCTGGCCGTCGGTGTCGGAATAGTCGAAGGCGATCCTGTCGTCGGCAACGCGGATGGTGACGCGGATGGTGAACACCGAGCCGTCATGGTGGCCGTCGAAATAGACCATGCCCTCGCCGGAATATTCGCCGTTCGGGATTTTCGCGATTTCCGCCTTCATCATCCGGGCGGTGGCCTCGAACAGCGCCGCCTTATGGGCCTCGAAACTCTCCAGGCCGTATTTCTCCAGGAGCGCGATCATGCGCCGCTCGCCGACCGTACAGGCGCCCATCTGCGCCTTCATGTCGTGGCGGACGATGTCGAGGCGGATATTGGCGAAGATCAGCTCCCAGACATCTTTGCGGAGCTTGCCTTTGTCATAAACCTTGACCGGCGGGATGCGGATCGCTTCCTGCCAGACCTCGGTGGCGTTCGGGTTGTAGCCGCCCTGGACGTTGCCGCCGATATCGGCCTGGTGGCCCTTGACCGCCGACCAGGCGACCAGCTTTCCGTCAAAGAAGATCGGCTTATAGACGGCGACATCGTTGTTCTGGTTGCCGAGCGAGAAGACGTCATTGTGGAAGATGACGTCACCCTCATGGATGTCGCCGTCGAAATAGTCGACGATGTATTTGCACACCGGCGCCAGCGAGAACGCCAGTATCGGCAGGTTCTCGGTCTGCTCGAGCATGTTGCCTTCGGCGTCGTAGAGGCCGGTGACGAAATCCTTCGCCTCGCAGAGGATCGGCGAGCGTGTCGTCTTCTCCACCGAGATCGACATCTCGTCGGTGATCGACTTGAAGGTCCGGGCGTAGACGGACAGCAGGATCGGATCGACGGTTACGGTCATGATGTTCCTCCGGCGGACGGGCTCGCTAAAAGATCTTCCCGACCTTTACGATAGAGCGCGAACGATCCATAGCGATCCACGAGGCAGTCGAAATTGGCCGAGACGTAAACGGCGGTGGTGACGGATTCGATCAGCGCCGGCCCGGCGATCTTATTCCCGGCGTGCAGAAGATGGCCGTCATAGATCGGCGTGTCGCGGAAACCGCCCTCCTCGAAGCCATAGATCGGGCGTTTGCCCTTCAGCGCGGCGGAAGCGTCCGGCGAAGCCGCCGCTGCGCTGGTCAATGCCGGCTTTTCGGCGAGGCCGATCGACTGCAGGCGGACATTGATGATCTCGACCGGGGTCTTTTCCTCTTCGAGCGAATAGCCGTAGAGGCGGTTGTGCTCGGCGTGGAAGGCGGCGGCGATCGCCTTCAGATCGCGGGCGTTCAGCGCCTCTTCGGGCACCTCGAACGAGACCTCGTGATACTGCTTCAGATAGCGGCAATCGAATTTGACGTGATGCCGGCGCTTGCCGGGCGGAATGCGCTCGGCTTCGAGCAGCGCGTCGCCCTCGGCACGCATGTCGGCGATCACGGCTTCGAGCGCGGCCCAGTCGATGCCATCGAAACGGGCGACGAAGGTGCGGACGAAATCGTGCTTCAGATCGCTCATCAGCATGCCGACGGCGCACAGCACCGAGGATTCCCGCGGCACCACCTGCAGCGGGATTTCCAGTTCATCGCAGATGAGGCAGGAATGGATCGGCCCGGCGCCGCCGGCGACGACAAGAGGGAATTCGCGCGGATCGGAGCCGCGGGCGATCGTGATCTCGCGCACCCCTTGCGCCATGTTGGTGCAGGCGATCCGGTACATGCCGGCTGCCGCCTCCTCGATCGAAAGTCCGAGCGGCTTGGCAATATGCGTCTCGATGGTGGTGCGGGCGGCGTCGACATCGAGCTTCATCTTGCCGCCGGCGAAGAAGCCGGGATCGAGATAGCCGAGCACCAGATTGGCGTCGGTGGTCGTCGGCCTTGTGCCGCCCTTCATGTAGCAGGCCGGGCCCGGATCGGCGCCGGCACTCTGGGGTCCCATGCGCAACAGCCCGCCCTCGTCGATCCAGCCGATCGAGCCGCCGCCGGCGCCGATGGTGTGAATGCCGAGCATGGGCAGCGCGATCTTGAGCCGGTCGATCTCGCCGTCATTGACCATGATCGGACCGTCGAGCACCAGCGAGGCCTCGAAACTGGTGCCGCCCATGTCGACGACGATGCATTTGTTCTGGTCGTGGGCGCGGACGTAGGCCAAGCCGGCGCCGGGACCCCCGGCAGGCCCCGACAGCAGCGTCAGCGCCGCCTTTTCGCGGGCGATCTCGGGCGTCATCACGCCGCCATTCGACTGCATGACGAGCAGCAGGCCGGCAAAGCCGGCCGCCTTCAGCCGGTTCTGCAGATGATCCAGATAGCGGTCGAGTATCGGCCCGACATAGGCGTTGAGCGCGATCGTCGAGACCCGCTCGTAGAACCGGATCGACGGCAAGAGATCGGTGGAGACGGCGAGATAGGCGTCGGGCAGGCGATGCCGGACGATCTCGGCCGCCCTTTGCTCGTGCGCGGGATCGGCAAACGCGTTCATGAAGCAGATCGCCACCGCCTGCACGTCTTCGGCCTCGAACAGGTCGATCGCCTCTTCCACCTCATCGACATTGAGCGGGGTGATTTCGCCGCCATTGCGGTCGAGCCGCTCCTCGACGCCGATGCGCAGATAGCGCGGCACCAGCGGTTCCACATTGGTGTAGTGGTTGTCGTACTGCTTCTCGCGGATGCCGCGGCGCATCTCCAGCGCGTCGCGCACGCCCTTGGTGGTGATCAGCGCGGTCTTGGCGCCGTTGCGGGTCAGCGTCGCGTTCGTCGTCACCGTCGTGCCGTGGACGATGACGTCGATGGCGGCGGCGAACTCGGCCAGCGGGCGCGGCGGCGTGAGCATGCCGGCCAGTTCCTCCAGGCCCTGGACCACGGCGATCGAGGGATCGGACGGGGTCGACAGCACTTTGTGGATCATCGGGTCGAGATCGTCGCCGGTGAGGAAGAAATCGGTGAAGGTGCCGCCGACATCGATGCCGATCTTGTAGCTCATGCTCAGCCCGCCTCTCTTGCGGCCGGCGCGCCGATCAGCGCGCGCACCGCGTCCTTGTCGATCTTGCCCATGGCGTTGCGCGGCAGCGCCTCGACGAACACCACGTCACGGGGATGCTTGAAGCGGGCGAGCCGCCCCTCGAAAAGCTGCAGGACTTCGCCGGCGGCGATCTCGACCTGGGTCGCGGCGACGACCGCGACCGCGACCTCGCCCCAGCGCGCGTCGGCGCGGCCGACGACCGCCGCCTCCTTTATCTTCGGGCAGTCGGCGAGCACGTTTTCAAGCTCGGCCGGATAGATGTTCTCGCCGCCGGAGATGATCAGATCCTTCTTGCGGTCATCGACAAAGAGGAAGCCGCGCTCGTCGAAATGGCCGATATCGCCGCTGTGGAACCAGCCGTTTCTGAGCGCCGCCGCGGTCTCTTCCGGGTTGCGCCAATAGCCGGTCATGAGGTTTTCCCCGGCGACCAGGATTTCGCCCGAAACGCCTGTCGGCAAATCGTTGCCGGCCTCGTCGACGATGCGGAGCGCATTGTTGAGTGCCGGCTTGCCGCCCGAGCCGATGCCGGTCTCGGCGTCGGCAATCGTGAGGTAGGCGGCGATCGGGCAGGTCTCGGTCGAGCCGTAGACCTGGATCAGCGGCACGCCGCGCTCATGAATGCTGCGGATCAGCCGCAGCGGGATGATGGTCGAACCGGTCGAGATCGTCCGCAGGCAGGAGAGATCGACGTCGGCCCAGCGCGGGCTGGCGATCAGCGCGTCGAGCTGTGCCGGCACGAGCACGGCAAGGCTCGGCCGGTCCCGTTCGATTGCATCGAAGGCCGACTCGGGGTCGAACTTGTCGTGCAGCACGACGGTGGCGCCGAGATGGAGCGCCGGCAGGGTCTGGATGTTGAGGCCGCCGACATGGAACATCGGCAGGGTGCTGAGGATGACGTCGTCGGTGACGAGCCCGTGCATGTGGATCGAATTGTCGGCGTTGACGGCGAGCGCGCGCTGGGTCAGCACCGCGCCTTTTGGCGTGCCGGTGGTGCCGGAGGTGTAGACGATCAGGATGGGATCGTCGGGCCCAGCGCGGTCGTTGGCCGGGCCTTGCCCGGAAGCGGGGCTTCCAATCAAATCGTCGAGCCGGTGCCAGGCCGGTTTCGCTCCCGGGCTTGCGCCCGGCAGCGCAACCAGCGGCGCGTCGCGATGCTCGAAACCGGCATCGTCGACGATCGCCTCAAAACCCTGGCCGATGAAGACCGCGGCCGGGGTGCAGTCGGAGAGGATTCCGGCGACCTCGGGCGCGGCGAGACGCCAGTTGATCGGAACGAAGACGGCGCCGAGCCGGGCGCAGGCAAAGACCAACGCCAGCATGTCCGGCGAATTGAAGCCGAGATGGGCGACCCGGTCGCCCTTTTCGACCTTCAGCCGGCCGGCGAGTGTTGCGGCAATTCCGTTGATGCGGTCGGCGAATGCGGCATAGGAGATGTCGGCGCCGGCAAACCGGATCGCCGTCTTGTCCGGCGCGAACACCGCATGTCGGTCTATCCAGGTCGCTATATCCATCGCCGCCCTACCGGTCCGAGACCTCGATGACGGTGGCCATCGCCGTGTCGCCGGCGGCGCAGCCTTCGAACAGTCCGAAGCCGCCGCCGCGCAGCGCCAGTTCCTCGATAAGCTCGATGATCGAGCGCAGGCCGGTCGGGCCCTGCGGGTGGCCCCAGATCAGCGAGCAGCCGTAATTGTTCATCGACATCGGATCGATGCCGGTCTCACGGGCAAAGACGATGTCGTTGACCGCGAACGGATTGTGGGAGTTGACCGCATCCATGTCGGCAATCTTCATCCCGGCCTGGTCGAGCGCGCGCTTCGCCGCCGGGATCGTCGCCTCGGGCATATAGGCAAGCTCGGTGCGGGCGAGGCCGAAACCATGAACCCGGATGCGGATGCCCGGATCGCGCGTGAGTTCGGCTGCCTTGTCCGGCGTGGTGACGATAAGGGCGGCCGAACCGTCGGCCGGATAGGTCTGACCGCCGAAAGTGACCGAGCCGCCCTCCATCACCGGGCGCAGTTTCGCCAGGCCCTCGGCGGTCGACAGCGTCACGCCCTCATCGCCGGTCATTGTCGCCGCGGTTTTCCTGTAGTTCGGCGCCGGCACCTCGAAAGGCAGCGTCATATAGCGTCTGTGGAAGGCGTGGTCATCGGCGGTGGCGGCCGAATACTGGTCGCAGCGGCGGAGCACGACGTCGTGCTGTTCCGCGGTCGTCACCTGATGCTTTGTGGCGACGTTTTCCGCCGTCTGCAGCATGGAATGACGGCCGAGCGGATCGCAGTTGAAATTCTCCATCACCCAGTCCTCGGCGGCGCCGGTGCCGCCGGGCCCGCGCGGATTGGGATAGTAGATGTGGGGGCCGTTCGAGGTGCGGTCGGCGGTGATCACGAGTGCCGCCGTCGCGGCTTCCGCCTCGATCTCCTGGGTGGCGGCCATCAGTGAGCGGACGCCGGTGGCGCAGGCCTGCGACAGTGTCGGGCCGCCGACATGGCCGGCGCCGACCAGGCCCATCAGCCAGGGCAGGCCGTAAAACGAGTGCTTCTGCGGCACGGTCATGCCGAGCACGCCATAGTCGAATGCGGCGGGATCGATGTTGCGGGCGGCGAGTTCGGCCTTGGTGACATGGGCGGCGAATTCGACGCTGTTCAGTGCCGACAGGCTGCCCTGCCATTTGGCGAACGGCGTCGACCAATAGGCGCCGTAGGGAATCTCGGCTTTATAGGTCACGGATCGCGTCTCCCTGATGTCGGTCGCCGTTCAGTATAAGGCGATTGTGGCCGCGCCGTTCAGGATCGTTTCGCCGTTCTGGTTGCGGGCTATAAGATCGAGGCTCACCAAGTCCTCGCCGGCCTGCGCCGAGCGGCCGGTGACGGTGCCGCTCAGCGTGAGTGTGTCGCCGGGAAAGGTCATGGCGACGAAGCGGGCCGAAAACCGGCGCACCGCCGATTGCGGCACCCATCCGGTCAGCACCAGGCCGAGCGCGGCCATGTTCAGCATGCCATGGGCGATGATGCCGGGCAGGCCGCCGCTTTTCGCTGCCGCCTCGTCGAGATGGATCGGATTGTGGTCGCCGGAGGCCGCGGCAAAGCGGGCGAGCTGGTCGTGGGTGATCGGCGCGGTGACGATTTCGGGGATGGCATCGCCGACTTCGAGGGTCTTCAGAGCTTCGGTGACGGTCATGGGGCCTTACCCTCAGCCGCGACGGACGACGATCGTCGAGGTCAGTTCGCAGACCGCATCGCCGTGCTGATTGATGAGATCGATCTCGGTCAGGATGAAGATGAGGGCGCCGCCCTTCTTCTCGAAAATGTCGATGATCTTCTGGGTTCCCGAGATGGTGTCGCCGCCATAGATCGGCCGGTGATAGACGAAACCCTGTTCGCCGTGCACCGAGCTGCGCTTGTCGATGCCCATATCTTCGAGCACGTTGAATGACTGGCCGGCATCGAGCGCGATCGTGAACGGGAAGGTCAGGGGGGCGGGAATGCCGTCATAGCCGGCGGCCTTTGCGGCTGCTTCATCGCGATAGACCGGGTCGGTGTCGCCGATCGCTTCGGCGAAGGCGCCGATGCGTGCGGCATCGACGGCGACGGAAAACGGCGGATATTGCTTGCCGACATAGGCCGCGAGATCCATGGGCCTCCCCCTTGTCGCCGCCCGCGGACGACGGTCTTTTCGATTTTCGGAAAGCTTAGCGTGGTTTTACGGTTCCGTAAATAACTTTCCCGGAAATTCTCCGGAGCGCGGTTCCGGCGCTGTTGTCCAAGGGCCGCAATAGTCTGAAAGTACGCGAATATCAGAATAACATGCTGAATTATATATGGTTCGCAAAAAGAACCAAAAACAGCGGTTCACCAGCCCTGAAGTTCAGGGTGTGACAAATATTTTATATCTTGTAAGATGGTCCAATGAGCCGACGCCAGGACATCATCCGCAGGGCCACCGAGCTGTTCGAGCGCAAGGGCGTGTCCTCGACCTCGTTCGAGGATATCGCCAAGGCCGTCGGCATCAAGCGCGAGGGCGTTTACTACTATTTCAAGAGCCGCGCCGACATCCTGATGGAGATCATCCTGCCGGAAAGCAGCACGCTGCTGATGTCGCTGAAGAACATTTTGCGGACGACGATGACGCCGCGGGAAAAGCTGGAAGCGGCGATCGAGAGCCATCTCGCCCGGTTCAATCCGAGCTATCTGGAAATGTCGGTGGCGCTGCAGGAATCGCACGTCGTCAAGAACGAGGAGCGGCTGGCCGAACTGCGCAGCACCTGGCAGAACTATTCCGATCTGTGGGTGGCGTTGATCCGCGAAGGCCAGGCGAACGGCGATTTCCGCGCCGAACTCGATCCCAAGGCCGCCGCCTTCGGCATTCTCGGCATGTGCAACTGGGTGTCGCGCTGGTACGATCCGCGCGGGCCGCTGACGATCCGCGATATCACCAAGACGTTTTCGGTGCTGGTCAGCGAGGGATTGGTCGAGGAACGGGTGGCGCAGGAACCGGCGCTGAACGAGTAGTGTCCTAGAGCAAGTTGCGGCCATATTGAACCATTCTGACGAGGCCATTTTGCGTCAAGATCAAGCGAAAAACGCAGAACATATCCGCCGATACGTTCGA
>JANQEG010000095.1 GCA_028278505.1 Rhodobiaceae bacterium | reverse complement strand
CTGACCCAGCCGGCGGCAACGACGGAAGACCATTCCGCGGCAGCGAACGAGAACCTGATCCCGCCGCCGCCGCCGCTCGATGCGGCGCCGGTGGCGAGCCCGCCGGTGCCGAACTTGATCGTGGAGCCGGTGGCAATGCCGCCGGTGCCCGGCGCACGGGCGCCGGAAATGCCGCAATGCGCGGCGGAAACACGGGCGTCGATCGACAATACGCGGCTCTACTTCGCCTTCGACAAGGCCGAAATGGGCGCCGACAGCCTTGCCGATCTTGCTGTGCTCGCCGGACGGCTCGCCGCCTGTCCGGAGGTCCGGATAGAGGTCGCCGGCCACACCGACGCGACCGGCCCCGACATCTATAACGCCCATCTCAGCGAGACCCGCGCCCGGCTCATCGTCGAGCGATTAGCCGAGAACGGGGTTTCCCGCGATCGGATGGTCGCGGCGGGGTATGGCGAAACGCAGCCGATTGCGCCGAATGCCACCAGAGAGGGCCGGCGGAAAAACCGGCGCATCGAAATCTCGATAATAGCGGAATGAGGAGGCGGTGAATGTGGTACCTGATGGTCAAGCTGTGGATGTTTCTCGCCGTTGCGTTGGCGATCGGATTCGTGACCGGCTGGGTGACGACGTCGCCTGAAAAAAGCTGACATCGACCGGAAACCGAGAAGAAGGGACGACCGCCATGTTCTGGCTGACGATCCACACCGCCCTCATGATCTTCGCCGCCTACGTCATCGGCTGCATTTTCGGCTGTATCGCCCGGCTCTACAGCAGCCAGATGGCCGCGGCCCCGGCCGGCGCCGCAGCCTTTACGCCCGCGCCGCCGCCGCAACCGGCAAGGCCGGCCGCCGTCAAACCGGCTAGGCCCGAACCGGCCGCAAGTGCCGAAATCGGCGGCGACAGCGAGGATCTGAGCGACGAGGAGGCCGAGGCCCGGCTCGCCGCGCTTTCAGAAAGTGCGACCAACGAGGAACGCGCCGATGCCGTCGGCCGGCGCCCGGCCGGGCTCGATGGCCCCCGCAACGGGGTGGTGGACGATCTGAAGCGGGTCCGCGGGATCGGCAAGGTCAACGAAGAAAAGCTCAACGACCTTGGCGTCTACCATTTCGACCAGATCGCCGGCTGGTCGAAGGCGGAAGCGCGCTGGGTCGGGACCTTCCTCGCCTTTCCCGGGCGCATCGAGCGGGAGGACTGGATCGGCCAGGCCGGCACGCTCGCCGCCGGCGGCACCACCGAATTCGCCGCCCGCGTCGATGACGGCGACGTCCCGTCCTCTCAGGATTGAGGGGATTGATCGCCCGGCGCTGCCGGGCGCGTGTCGGCGTCGGCCAGAAACGCGGAAATCCGGTCGATCGTCGCCTTGTCCCAGAGCAGCGGCGCGTGCCCTTCGCCGTCGACGACCATGGCTTCCATACCGGGTCGCTTCGCCGCCATCTCCGTCACCGTCGCGGACGACAGCACGTCCGAATTGGCGCCGCGCAGGGTGAAGAGGGGAAGCTGCGGCGACAGCGCATCGAAAACATCCCAGAGCGTCGGCAGCGGTTGGCCCGGCTCCGGCATCTCCAGCGAGGCGGCGAGTGCAGGGTCATAGTCGGCAGCAGGGCCATTCCCGGTGTCGCGGAAGATCTGGTAGGCGAAGCGCAGCCAGTCATCGGCGCCGAGCCTGGGGAACTGGTCGGCGTTGGTCCGCCGGACCGCGGCTACCGCCTCTGCCCAGTCGGCCGGTTTCGCCGGATTTCCCACATAGTCGACGATCCGGGCGATACCGTCGGCCTCGACCACCGGTCCGACGTCGTTGAGCGCCAGCGCGGCCAGCCGCTCAGGCGCGGCGACCCCGCAGAGCATGCCGACAATGCCGCCGCGCGAGGTGCCGAGGGCGGCGAACCGGTCGATGCCGGCCGCGTCCGCCCCGGCGAGAACGTCCTCGAGTTCCTTCTGCGGCGCATAATTGGCCGGATCCGGATCATAGCCGGACCGGCCGCGGCCGCGGAACTCGAACGCGAGCACCCGCCGCGGCCGCGTCGCGTGCTCCGCAAGCGCCCGCGCAAGACTATGAAAATCCTTTGAATTCCGTGTCAGGCCGGGCAGGCAGAAGAGCGGCAGCGCGCCGTCGCGATCGGTGCCGTAATCGCGGGCGAAAAGGTCGAGCCCGTCGGCGCTCCTGAAGTGGAACGGCTGCCAGCCCCGTTGATATTCCTCAGAGATGTCCGAAACTGCCGCCATTACCCACCGCGCTTCAAATCCTTCGTGATACCGAGCTTCTTGCCGTGGAGCCGGGCCCGGTAGACCTGCAGATTCTCCAGGATCTTCTGCACGTAGTTGCGGGTTTCCGTGAACGGAATGCGCTCGATCCAGTCGATCGCATCGACTTTCTGTGACCGCGGATCGCCATATCTCGCGACCCATTGGTCGACCCGGCCGGCGCCGGCATTATAACCGGCGAACGTCATGATATAGGACCCGCCGAACTTGTCGACGAGTTCGTCGAGATGGGCGGCGCCGAGCGTGGCGTTATAGGCCGGGTCGGCCGTCAGCTTGCTTTTCGAATAGCCGAGCCCGATATTGCGCGCCGTCCGTTTCGCCGTGCCCGGCATCAACTGCAGCAGCCCGCGCGCGCCGGCATGGCTGACCGCGCGCGGATTGAACGCGCTTTCCTGGCGGGCGATGGCATAGACCAGCGGCTTTTCGACCCCGGAAATCCGCGCCTTGCGGGGGATCGCCGAAATCGGGAAGGCGAGCGCCTCCAGCCGGTTGCTGCGTTTGGAGGCGAGGATGCCGACCTGAAGCGCCAGATTGTGCTGGCCGTAGCCCTCGGCGAGCCCGGCAAGCAGGACGATCTGCTCGTCATCGGTGATCGCCTTGGCGAGGTGGCGGAAGAGCGGGGCGGCAAGCCACAGGCTTCCGGCGTCTTTCAGCATGGCGATGGCGCGGATGCGCTCGTCCTTGCGGAACTTGGCCTTGGCGGCGGCGCCGGGCTTGGGCAGCGGCGACATCCTGAGCGAACCGCCGCCGAGTTCGGCGCGGGCAAGCTGGCCGTGATAGGCCGTCGCGTAGCGGGCGGCGTTTTCGAAATGGCGGCGCGCGCCGGCGCGGTCGCCGCGGGCCTTTGCGGTGCGGCCGAGCCAGTAATGGCCGCGCGACAGGCTCTTTGCGCCCTTGGACACTTCGACGATCCGCTTGAAATGCGGTTCCGCCCGGCGCGGTTCGTTGAGGTAGCGCAGCGCGTACCAGCCGGCGTGGAACTCGGCCTCGGCCACATATTTCGCCGATTGGGCGGAGTGCCCGGCGGCGATCTTGTAGGCGGTCTTCGCGTCATTGCGGTCGAGCATCGCCCGCGAGATCAGCCGCCTTTCGATCCACCATTCGTCCGCGTCGACAAGCCTGTCCGGCTTCCGCGTTGCCGAAAGCAGCAGCTTCGCCGCCTCTTCAGGCTTCTTGCTGCGGCGCAGATACTGAATCCGCGAAAACGTGTAGCCGGGATCGGCGCGCAGCGCGCTCGGCACCGCCTTCAGCGCCGCGCCGGCCTTCTTGGAGCGCTTGATGACGGCGATCCGCGCTTCGGCGAGTTTCCGGTAACTGCCGCCGAGCCGTTTCGTCACCGCAAGCGCCAGCGACGTCTTCTCGTCATAGAGCAGCCGGTCCATCCGCAGCTTGTGGTCGGCCTTTCGCAGCAGCGAGCCGAATTCCTTCAGGATCTGAACCACATCGTCCGCCGACGCCTTGGGCTCGGCATAGGCGGCGCGGATCACGCTTGCGGCCTTGGCCTTGTCGCCGCTCGCGAGATAGGCGCGCGCGAGCGCGATCGCACCGCGGGTCGATGCCGGCTTGCGGCCGTTGAAGGCGGCGATGACCGCGCCCGGCGACGGTCTTTCGCGCTCAAGCGCGGCGTCGAGCCGCCGGTAGACGACGGCATCGATCGGCCAGTGCGGCGCCTCGGCGATGAACGCCTTGATGCGGGCGCTGGAAACAGCCGGATCGTTCTTTCGGATGATCAGCCAGTCGAGCAGCCGCCCGGCGACCGGATCCTTGATGCCGTTACGGATGCCGATCGCGGTCTCGACGCGGTCTTTCCTCAGCGCCTCGATCGCGTCCTTGAACGATCCCGAGACGACGACCGGCGCAACGCTGACCGGTTCGGCCGGGGCCGCGGTCTTCTGCGCAGTTTCCGGCTTTCCGGTGGGTGTCGGGTGGTCGTCGGCGGCGGGCGCCTGCGCCGTGGTCGCCGCCGCTGCGCCGCGCATCGGATTCGGCACCGGCAGGGGAATTTCGGCGGCTGCCGCCGCGCCGGCCGCCGCCAGCACGCCGCCGAGCACGAGCGCCGCCGCGGCCCGGCGGCCTGCCCGAATGCGTGTGCTGTGGCGGTCGGTCAAATCGCCGGTCCTCTGTCGCGCAATTCTTTCACATCCGTAAATGCCGCGCGTCATGCGCGCGGCAATCCGCGACCTTAGGGGCACGGCGGTGAAGAGACCGTTACGAAATTCGCCCGAACGTTCGGTTGACGATCCTTGCCGATGCCCGGAACTGGGTCTATGTTCGCGCCCATTCAATCCGAGGAATTCGGCCGAATAGCGGCAGAATGCGCCAATAGCAGGACCAGGACGATGTTCACAGGATCGATCCCCGCACTGATTACGCCGTTCAGGAACGGGGCCGTGGACGACAAGGCCTATCAGGATTTCGTCGACTGGCAGATCAAGGAAGGCAGCAACGGCCTGGTTCCGGTCGGCACCACCGGCGAATCGCCGACGCTGTCCCATGCCGAGCACAAGCGCGTGGTGGAATTGTGCATCGAAGCGGCCGGCGGCCGCGTGCCGGTGATCGCCGGTGCCGGATCGAACAACACGCTGGAGGCGATCGACCTTGCCCGCCACGCCGAGGCGGCCGGCGCCGACGGGCTCTTGATCGTCACCCCCTATTACAACAAGCCGAATCAGCGCGGCCTCTATGCGCATTACCAGGCGATCGATGCCGCCGTCGGCATTCCGATCATCATCTACAATATTCCCGGCCGCAGCGTCATCGACATGTCGGTAGAGACCATGGCATCGCTCTATCATGACTGCCCCAACATCAGGGGCGTCAAGGACGCGACCGCGGATCTGGACCGGGTGAGCCTGCAGCGCCAGGCGATGGGCGCCGATTTCATTCAGCTTTCCGGCGAGGACGGCACCGCGCTCGGCTTCAACGCCCATGGCGGCCAGGGCTGCATCTCGGTGACGGCGAATGTGGCGCCGCGGCTCTGCGCCGAGTTCCAGGGCGCCTGCCGAAGCGGCGACTATGCCGTTGCGCTCGAACTGCAGGACCGGCTGATGCCGCTGCACAAGGCGCTCTTCGCCGAGACCAGCCCCTCGCCGGTGAAATTTGCGGCTGCCGAACTCGGCAAGTGCAGCGAGGATGTGCGCCTGCCGCTGGTGCCGATCGGCGAGGAGACCCGGGTCCTGGTGCGCGAGGCGATGGTCCACGCCGGGATCCTCAACTGACAGAACCATGGCCGCAGCCAAGTCTGATACCCGCCGCGCGGTCGCCGAAAACCGCAAGGCGCGGTTCAACTACGAAATCGGCGAAACCTTCGAGGCCGGCATCGTGCTTTCCGGCACCGAGGTAAAATCGCTGCGCGAGGGGCGGGCCAATATCGCCGAAGCCTACGCCACCGAAACCGGCGGCGAATTGTGGCTGATCAACGCCTATATCCCGGAATATCTGCAGGCCAACCGCTTCAATCACGAGACGCGGCGGCCGCGAAAGCTGTTGATGCATCGCCGGCAGATCGACCGGCTCGCCGGCGCCGTTCAAAAAGACGGCATGACGATCGTGCCGTTGAAAATCTATTTCAACGATCGCGGCCGCGCCAAGCTGCTCATCGGGCTTGCCCGCGGCAAGAAGATCCACGACAAGCGCGAAACCGAAAAGCGCCGCGACTGGGACCGCCAGAAGGCGCGGATCATGCGCGAGCGGGGGTAGGGCGCGTTTGATGCGGCTTGCGCACGGCCTCCAAAGCCCTCTCCCCTCTGGGGAGAGGGTTGGGTGAGGGGGTCAAGGGAAAAACCCGTGAGCGCAAGCTAACGCAATTGATTTATCTATCATTGTGACCCCCACCCCCGACCCCTCCCCACAAGGATTCCTCTGCGAAAACGGAAGTCCGATTGTTGGGCCCGACCGCAAACGAATTTGCCTGCCGCCAAGGCCACAATGGACCCCCACCTGCGTGGGGGTGACGTCGGAGGATTTGTTTTGTCGGCGATTCCACCTCACGTTTGTCATTCCCGCGAAGAGCCTGTCCCCGCGCAGGCGGGGACGGGAATCCGATAATACCAACCGTCTTGGAGTTTGACTCATCTGATGGGCTCAAATCGGTTCACTCGGGCAGGCGCGGCGCGCAGCGCGATGTGGGGCATCGGGCAAGCGCCGCAACGCACCCGA
>JANQEG010000092.1 GCA_028278505.1 Rhodobiaceae bacterium | reverse complement strand
AGTGGCGGATCGGCCATTGGACACCCGCTTTCGCGGGTGAGGTGCCAAGAGGCTGTCCTTGCGCGCAGATTTCTCGCGCCCAGAACGGCGCAAATCGGCATGAAGCGTGAATCTCGTAGCCATGTGGGGGGAGAGGGCTTTTCGGGCCGTTATCACGGCCACATGCCGACGCGAAAAAAAATCTATATTCGATTTCAGCTCTTTAGCTCCGCCAGATCGCGGTAAAGCTCCAGCGCCTCCGGATTGGCCAGCGCCTCCTTGTTCTTCACCTCGCGGCCATGGACCACGTCGCGCACGGCGAGTTCGGTGATCTTGCCCGATTTGGTGCGCGGAATGTCGGTGATCGCGACCACCTTCGCCGGCACGTGCCGCGGCGAGGCGCCGGCGCGGATCCTGGTCTTGATGCGTTTGACGAGATCGTCGTCAAGGTCGACGCCCGCGGCGAGGCGGACGAACAGTACGATGCGCACGTCATCGTCCCAGCTCTGGCCGATGGCGATCGATTCCACCACTTCGGGCAATTGCTCGACCACGGCATAGATCTCGGCCGTGCCGATCCGCACCCCGCCCGGATTGAGCGTGGCGTCCGAGCGGCCGTGAATGATCATGCCGCCATGCTCGGTCCATTCGGCGAAATCGCCATGGCACCAGACGCCCGGAAAGCGCTCGAAATAGGCGGCGCGGTATTTGGCGCCGTCGGGATCGTTCCAGAAGCCGACCGGCATCGAGGGAAACGGCCTCGTGCAGACGAGTTCGCCCTTTTTGCCGCGCAGCGGCCGGCCGGCCTCGTCCCAGACATCGGTCGCCATCCCCAGCGCCGCGCCCTGGATCTCGCCGCGGCGGACCGGTTTGGTCGGAATGCCGCCGACGAAGCAGGCGACGATGTCGGTGCCCCCGGAAATGGACGCAAGGTGCACGTCCGGCTTGATCGCCTCGTAGACGAAGTCGAAGCTTTCCGCGGCAAGCGGCGATCCCGTCGAGGTCATCAGCCGGACGCTGGCGAGGTCGTGGCTGTCGCGCGGGGCGAGCCCCGCCTTCTTCACCGCATCGATGAACTTGGCCGAGGTGCCGAACACGCTCATCCGCTCCGCATCGGCATAGTCGAAGAGCACATTGCCCGAGGGGTGGAAGGGCGAGCCGTCATAGAGCAAGAGCGTCGCCTCGCTCGCCAGGCCGGAGACCAGCCAGTTCCACATCATCCAGCCGCAGGTGGTGAAGTAGAAGAGCCGCTCGCCGGCCGTCAGCCCGCAATGGAGCCGGTGCTCCTTCAAATGCTGCAGAAGCGTGCCCCCGGCGCCGTGCACGATGCATTTGGGAACGCCGGTGGTGCCGCTCGAATAAAGCACATAGAGGGGATGGTTGAAGTCGAGGCGCTGGAAGGCGAGCGGCGCCGGCTGACAATCGGCAATCATCCGCTTGAGCGACGCCGCCCGCGGCAGCCCGGCGGCGACCTCGTCCGCCGCGCCGAGGAGCGGCACGATCATTACATGCTCGGCGCTCGGCAATGCAGCGACGATCTCGCCGAGCTTGCCGGCGATTTCGATCCGTTTGCCGGCGTAGAAATAGCCGTCGCAGGCGATGAACAGTTTCGGTTCGATCTGCCCGAACCGGTCGAGCACGCCGCGGACGCCGAAATCCGGCGAGCAGGACGACCAGATCGCCCCGAGCGAATTGGCCGCCAGCATGGCGGCGACCGTTTCCGGCATGTTCGGCATCATCGCCGCGACCCGGTCGCCGACGCCGATGCCGATTTCGGCAAACGCCTGCTGCAGCCGGGAGACGAGCGCCCTGAGCTCGTCCCAGCTCATCCGCCGTTCGACCCGGTCTTCGGCACGGAAAACGAGCGCGTCACCGTCGCCGCTGCCGCGCAACAGGTTCTCGGCGAAATTGATCCGCGCGTCGGGAAAGAAGCGGGCGCCCGGCATGCTGTCACCGTCGGCAAGGACCTCTGCGCCCTTGTCGCCGATCACGCCGCAGAAATCCCACAGCGCGTCCCAGAACAGCGCGGCGTGATCGATCGACCAGCGCTGCAGGGCGTCATAGTCGCCCTCGGGCGCGCCGTGCCGGTCGGCGGCGAACGCCGCGAACCGGGTCAGCGGCGCCGCCGCGATCGCCGCTTCTGTCGGCTGCCACAAGATCGTGTCGTCGGTCATCATACGCCTCGCTGTCATGGTCATGGCTGCGGCCCCGCCATATGTGACGGCGGCCGGCCCTGCCACGCCATCATTTTCCGACTTTTGCCACGACCCGAAAATTTCGGCCAGCCCTGTGGACATGATGTTCTAATTCTGACAACCGGGCTGTCCTTCCAGCGACGGCCGGCTTAGAATTAGCTTGCGGGAGAGGGCGTAAGGGCCTATCCGGCGCTTTCCGCGTGCGCCGCAGGTCCGGTCGGGGATTGCCGTAACATCGGTTTTCGAATGAGACGATTCACCATCGCATTCGTCGCTGCCGCGGTGCTGCTCGCCGGGATCGCGGCCGCTGCACCGTTCCTGATCTCCACCGAGCTGGTCAAGCGCCGGGTCGCCGAGCAGATCACCGAATGGACCGGCCGCAGCGTAAGCCTGCGCGGCGAGCCGGTGATCTCGCTGTTTCCCTATCTCACCGTGAAGCTGAACGAGGTCGCGGTCGCCGGCACCCCCGGACTGGCCGACGCCCCGCTGGTCGAGGCCGACTTTCTGAAGGCATCGATCCGGCTGTTGCCGCTGCTTGCCGGCCGGATCGAACTCGCGGAATTCACCATGGTATCGCCGAAGATCGCCCTGATCATCGACGAAACCGGCCGGGCCAACTGGTCGCTGGACGAGGGCACGGTCGCCAAGCGCCTGGAGCAAGGTGCGGAAGCAGGCGGCGATGCGATCGATCTCGGCGATATCGTGCTCGGCACGTTCATCATCTTCGACGGCCGGCTGACCTATGAGGATCGCCGCACGGGCCGGCGCGAGACGGTTGAGGCGATCAATGTCGACATCGACTGGCCTTCGACATCACGGGCGATGTCGGCGTCCGGTGAGTTCCGGTTGCGCGACGAGCCGGTCAGTTTGAATGCCACCATCGGCAGCCCGGCCGAGTTCCTCGCCCACAAGCCGGTCGATTTCCGTTTGCAGCTTTCCGCCGGGCCGCTGCGGCTGGCGCTCGACGGGTCCGCCAATCAGGTGTCGGATCTGCAGTTCGACGGCGCCTTCTCCGCCTCGACCCCGTCGCTGCGCGGGCTGATCGCCTTCCTCGGCACCGACATTCTACCCGGCTCGACGCTCGGGCCGATGTCGGTGAAGGGCACGGCAAACGCCTTCGGCGGAACCATCTCGCTGGCCGATGCGACGGTCGAGCTCGACGGCAATATCGCCGAGGGCGTGTTGACGGTCGGGCTTTCAGAAGACCGTCCCTCGGTCCAGGGCACGCTGGCGCTGGAGCGGCTCGACCTCAGCGCCTATGCCGACACCGTCTTGAAGGCGATCGCCGCCACCGCGCCGAGCTGGCACCGCTATGCGATTCCCGAGGAGGCGCTGAAAAGCGTCGATCTGGACGTCCGGCTGTCCGCCGGCCGGGTCCTGTTCGGCAGGATGCAGTTCGGCAGCACGGCGCTTTCGGCGCTGTTGCGCGACGGTCAATTGCAGATGGAGATCGGCGAATCTGTGCTCTATGGCGGGCGGATGGAGGGCGCGATCAAGCTCGGCGGCGCCACCGATCAGACCATGGTCGGGGCGAAGATCGACGTTCAGGATGTCGATCTGGGCGCCCTGCTCGACGATGTCTCCGAAGACAAGGTCGTGGAGGGCCGGGCCGACATCGACCTCGCATTCAAGGGCACCGGCGCCGATCTCGGCGGAATGCTGGCCGCCGCCGCCGGCGAGGCCGCGATCGAGGTCAGGTCGGGCGCGCTGATCGGCATCGACATCGTCCGCATGGCCAGCGACACGATCGACGGTTCGGGCGATGCGACCGCGCTCGGCGGCAAGACCGCGTTCGCACAATTGACCGCGACACTGGACATCACCGGCGGGCGGTTGCGCACCGGGGACGTCAAGCTGGTCGGCGCCGATGTCGAGGTCGACATGAACGGATCGGCCGACATGGTCGGGCAGCAATGGGATGCCGCCGGGACGGTGCGGATTTTCGATCAGGGCGACGACGGCGAACGCCTGCCGCGCCTGGAAATGCCGTTTTCCGTGCGCGGGCCGCTCGAGGCGCCGGTGCTGGTGCCCGATCTGGACCGGCTCTTTAAGCGCAGCAACGTCCCCGGCGCTTGGCACCGGCAAAGCGCCTCGTTTCTGCGCGCGCCTCAATAGCCCGATAGGTTAAAATCCTCACACCCGGTCGAGCAGGGCGTGGAACGCCATGCCCGCGGCCATGATCGGCCAGCGCAACAGCTTGCCGCCCGGAAGCCGCGGGCAGGGCAGCCGGGCGAGCAGGTCGAGGCCGCCGGTATTGCCGGCGATCGCCTCGGCGATCTGCTTGCCGGCCCACGGCGCCACGGCGACGCCCTGGCCGGAGAATCCGGCGGCGGCGTAGGTCGCCTTGCCGATCCGGCGCACATAGGGCAGCCGGTTGACGGTGATCGCGAGCGTTCCGCCCCAGGCATGGCTGACGGGGATGTCGGCGAGCGCGGGGTAGATGCGGCGCAAATGGGCGTGGACGAAGCGCTTGATGTCGGCGGGAAATTCCCGCGTGTAGGTTTCGCCGCCGCCGAACAGCAGCCGGCCGTCCGGGCTCGGCCGCCAATAATAGATGACGAAGCGGGAATCCGACGCCGCCTCGCCGCCGGGAAGGATGCCGCCGGCCCGGCCGGCGCCGATCGGATCGGTCGCCAATATGTAGTTGTTGAGCGGCAGGACCCGGGCGTCCAGATCGGTGTCGATGCCGTCGAGATAGCCATTGCCGGCAAGCACCACGGTCGCGGCGCGAACGCTGCCGCTTGCCGTTCGCACGATCGGTGACGCCCGCTGTTCGACGGCGACAGCGGGGCTTTTTTCGAAGATCCGCGCGCCGGCTTTTTGGGCGGCCCGCGCCAGGCCGATGGCGAATTTCAGCGGATGCAGATGGCCGGCGCCGCGATCGCGCACGCCGGCATAATAGACATCGGTGCCGAGCGCCTCGGCCAGTTCGCCGCGGTCGAGCCAGTCGAGCTTGTGGTAGCCGTAAGTCTCGATGAGCCTCTCCATATAGTGGCGCTCGTCGTCCACATAGCGCGGCTTGTGGGCGGCGTGGATCAGCCCGAAACGGAGGTCGCAGTCGATCTTGTGCCGGGCGATCAGGTCGATGACCAGCGCCTTGGCGTCTTCGCCTGCCGACCACAGCCGGCGGGCCATGTCGAGGCCGAACTTTTCCTCGAGCCAGTCCTGGTCGCGCCGCTGGCCCGAATGAAGCTGGCCGCCATTGCGCCCCGAAGCGCCATAGCCGACCCGTTCGGCTTCGAGCAGCACCGTGTCGATGCCGCGCTCGGCGAGGTGAAGCGCCGCCGACAGCCCGGCATAGCCGCCGCCGACAATGCACACATCGGCGGCGACATCGTTGTCGAGCGCCGGATAGTCGTCCCGTTTCCCGGCCGTTTCGGCGTACCAGGAGGGCGGATCGCGTCGATGGGTGACGACCGCCATCGGGGTTATGACCCGATCTTGCCCCGGCGTTTCAGGTCCGCATAAGCCTCGTCGAGGGATTTGCGGCAACGTTCGACAAGCATGTCGATCTCGTCTTTGCTGATGACGAGCGGCGGCGACAGCACCATGGTATCGCGCACCGCCCGCATGACGAGGCCGTTTCGGAACGAGATGTCGCGGGTGAGCATGCCGACGCGGCCGACCGGATCGAAGCGGGCGCTGCGGTCGCCCTTGACCGGAACCAGTTCCAGCGCGCCGACGAGGCCGACAATGCGCGCCTCGCCGACCAGTGGATGGTCGGCGAGCGCCAGCCATTGCCTTTGCAGATAGGGCGCGGTCTCGTCGCGGACCCGGCCGATGATGTTCTCCTCGTCGAGGATGCGCAGGTTTTCGAGCGCTGCGGCGCAGGCGACCGGATGACCGGAATAGGTGAAGCCGTGGAAGAACTCGCCGCCCTTGTCGACGAGCATGTCGGCGACATGGTCGGCAACCATGACGCCGCCGATCGGCAGATAGCCCGACGACAGCCCCTTGGCGATCGGCATCAGGTCGGAGGTCAAGCCGTAATAGTCGGACCCGAACCAGGTGCCGAGCCGGCCGAAACCGGTGATCACCTCATCGGCGACGAACAGGATTTCGCGTTCGTTGAGAATGCGTCTGATTTCGGGCCAGTAGGTTTCCGGCGGGATGATGACGCCGCCGGCGCCCTGTATCGGCTCGGCGATGAAGGCGGCCACCTTGTCCTCGCCGATCGCGTCGATCGTCCGCTCAAGTTCCCGCGCCGCCCACACGCCGAATGCGTCCGGGTCCATGTCGCCGCCCTCGCCGAACCAATAGGGCTGGGCGATGTGGCGGATGCCGGCAATGGGAAGGTCACCCTGGCCGTGCATGGTCGTCATGCCGCCGAGGCTGGCGGCGGCGACCGTCGAGCCGTGATAGGCGTTGACGCGCGACAGGATGGTCTTCTTTTCCGGCTGGCCCATGAGGTCCCAATAGGTGCGGACCATGCGGAAGACGGTGTCGTTGGCCTCCGAGCCGGAGCCGACGAAGAACACCCGGTTCATGTGCGCCGGCGCCAGCTCTGCGAGCTTTTCGGAAAGCTGTACGGCCGGCGGATGGGTGGTCTTGAAGAAGGTATTGTAATAGGGCAGGTCCAGCATCTGCCGGTGCGCGGCCGCCGCGATCTCGGTGCGGCCATAGCCGATCTGCATGCACCACAGCCCGGCCATGCCGTCGAGGATGCGGTTGCCGTCGGAATCGGTGATCCACACGCCGTCGGCGGAAACGATGACGCGGCTGCCTTCCGCGTTCAACGCCCTGGTGTCGGTGAACGGGTGCAGGTGATGGGCGGCATCGATTTTCTGCAGCACTTCGGTCGGATAGATGTTCGACATCAGGTTCATCGCCTGGACCTTTTTGACATCAGCCATTTCGACGTGAAGCGGCTTCACGGAAATCGACGCGCACCGCGATCGCCTCACACGTTCATCAGCAGATATTCCCTTTCCCACGGGCTGATGACGCCCATGAAGGTCTCGAACTCGGCCTGCTTGATCGCCCGATAGGTGGCGGCAAAGGAGCGGCCGAAAATCTCGACCAGGTCGTCGCAGTCCTCGAACAGCGCCACCGCATCGAGCAGACCGCGCGGCAGGCCGAACGGCAGGTCGCGGGCCGACCCTTCGATCGGTTCTTCGGGATTGAGGTTGTCGATCATGCCGAGATAGCCGCAGGCGAGCGAGGCGGCGATCGCCAGATAGGGATTGGCGTCGGAGGAGGGCACGCGGTTCTCGATGCGCCGCGCCTCCGGGCTCGATGTCGGCACGCGCAGGCCGACCGTCCGGTTGTCATAGCCCCAATGGACGTTGATCGGCGCCGCCGTGTAGCGCGCCAGCCGGCGATAGGAATTGACGTAAGGCGCCAGGATGCACATCACGTGCGGCAGGAATTTCTGTAAGCCGGCGATGAAGTTGTAGAACTTCCGCGACGGCGAATCATCCTTGTTGGTGAAGATGTTGGTGCCGGTTTTGGTGTCCAGGACCGATTGGTGGATGTGCATCGCCGAGCCCGGCTCGTTCGACATCGGCTTGGCCATGAAGGTGGCGTACATGTCGTGCTTCAGCGCCGCCTCGCGGATCGTGCGCTTGAACATGAACACCTGGTCGGCGAGCGCGATCGGGTCGCCATGGCGCAGATTGATCTCCATCTGCGCCGCGCCCTCCTCGTGGATCAGCGTGTCGATCTCCAGGCCTTGCGCCTCGGAAAAATCGTAAATGTCGTCGAACAGGTCGTCGAATTCGTTGATCGCCGCGATCGAGTAGGACTGCCGGGCGATCTCCGGCCGGCCGGAGCGGCCGATCGGCGGTTCGAGCTGATAGTCCGGGTCGGTGTTCGGCTTGACCAGGTAGAATTCGATCTCCGGGGCGACCACCGGCGACCAGCCCTTGGCGTGGTAGAGGTCGACGATCCGGCGCAGCACCTGCCGCGGCGCCGTCTCCAGCGCCCGGCCGTCCTTGCGGTAGGCGTCGTGGATGATCTGCGCTGTCGGGTCCGTCTCCCAGGGCACGACGGCGAGCGTCGAATAGTCCGGCCGGAACAGGAGGTCGCCATCGGTGGGATCGTGCTTGAATTCGTCATCCTCGGGCGGATATTCGCCGGAAATCGTCTGCGTGAAGATCGAAGTCGGCATCGTCATGACCGGCCCGGAAAAGAACTTTTCCGTCGGCATCATCTTGCCGCGGGCCACGCCGGCCTGGTCGGGCACGACGCACTCGATGTCCTCGATGCCGCGTTCGCTGATCCAAAGCCGCGCCTCGTCGGCATCGGCGACGCCGCGTATGTTGTCCGCCGTTTCTTTCGGCTTGCGCTTCTTGGCCATGTCGTGTCCGCCCGCCCGCCAGGCGCGCGCCCAGATCGCTTCCGGTTGCCCTTGAGTACGCGATCCCGTTCCGTACCGCCGGATCGCATGGCGGCACGATTTTGTGATCACATTTTGGGAAAGTCAATCCACCGCGACGGCTTGGCTGTGGAGCAATCAGGCGCTCGCCGGCATCGGCAGGATTTCGGGCCCGATGACGTCCATGCCGTCGGTGATATCGCGGCTGATCGCGGCGCCGAGCGCCAGCGGATCGCCGGCGGCGATCGCCGCGATCGCAAGCTCGTGCTGGTCGATCAGGCTTGCGGTGCCGAGCCGGCCGTAGACGGTGCGCATGAACGGTCCGAACTGCAGCCAGACGCTTTCGATCAAGCCGATGAACACCTCCGAGCCGGCGGCCCGGTAGATGTGGAAATGGAAGGCATGATTGAGCCGCATATAGGCCTCGACGTCGCCGTCGACGAGGCTCTGATTGATGCCGTCATCGATCGACCGCAATTCGGGCACGCCGCTCCTGCCGAGTTTCGGCAGCGCCATGCGGGCCGCCTCCGGTTCGAGCAGCAGCCGCGCGCGGATCAGATCGTTGAACCGCCCGGGCGTCATTTCGGGAACATGGATACGGCCGGTCGGGCCGATCGAAAGCGCCCGCTCCGCCGCCAATTGGTGCACGGCTTCGCGCACCGGCATCGGACTGACGCCAAGCTGCTGTGCAAGGCCGCGCAGCGTGATGCCGCGGCCGGGAACGATCCGGCCGGTGATCAGGGCGCGGCAGATGTCATCGTGAACCCGGGCGCGCAGCGTCGTCCGCATGGCGGCCTCGCCCGGTTCGCCGAGACGGCGGAATTCGCTCTCGTTTCCCATCGCGGCCAGAAAGGATCGATTGACACATTTTGGCGATTGTGATCACAATTTGCCCCAAAAGTAAAACACCACGGGCCCTGTGAAGTTTCCGGCACCGTGACAATTATCGATCGACGGGAATTGCGGAAAACCGTCCGCTGCGCCATTCTCGACAATCGATCGGGGAGGGTGGGGCCGCGTATCTATGGCCTCTGATGAGTATGACGGCGATGGGCAGACCGGACGACTTCGACCATTCCGCGGCCGGCATTGGCGGGCCGGAGGATGTCGCCGCCTATCTGGCCGACAATCCCGAGCCGGAAATCGTCGAGGTGCTGATCCCCGACACCAACGGGCTGTTTCGCGGCAAGTGGCTGCCGGGTGCTGCGCTCGACAAGATCTATTCCGGCGATTTCGCCATGCCGCTGTCGATCTTCGGTCTCGACGTCTGGGGCCGCGAGGTCCATGAGACCGGGCTGCACCTGGAAACCGGCGACAAGGACGGTGTCTGCCTGCCGGTGCAGGGCGCGCTGCGGCCGGTGCCGTGGTCGGACCGCCCGGCGGCGCAGGTGCTCGCCGGCATGTGGACCGGTCCGCAAGCGCCGTTCTTCGCCGATCCGCGCCACCGGCTGGCCGCCGTCGTCGACCGTTTCGGCGAACAGGGGCTGACGCCGGTCGTCGCCTTCGAGCTCGAATTCTACCTGACGCCCAAGGGTGATGCCGGGGCCAGGCCGGTGCTGCCGGTCTACGGCGAACGGCCGGGCCCGGAATGGCAGAACATGTACGGCCTGTCCGATCTCGCCGACCACAAGGAGATCTTCGACGACATCAGGGTCGCGGCCGAGCGCCAGGGCCTTCCCGCCGACACCATCGTCTCGGAGGCGGCCCCGGGGCAGTTCGAGGTCAACCTCAAGCATCGCAGCGATGCGATTGCCGCCGCCGATGACGCGCTCATGCTGCGTCGCCTGATTGCCGCCGTCGCCGATCGCCGCGATCTGCGCGCGACCTTCATGGCCAAGCCCTTCATCGACTGGCCCGGCAACGGCATGCATGTCCATGTCAGCCTGTGCGATGCGGGCGGGCAGAACATCTTCGGCGCCGCCGAAGGCGGCGAGGCGCGGCTCTCGGAGGCCGTTGCCGGCCTGATCCAGACCATGCCGGCGGCATTGCCCCTGTTCATTTCGACCTGGAACGGCTACCGGCGGATCCAGCCCGGCTCCTACGCGCCGACGCGGGCGACCTGGGGCCACAACAACCGCTCGGTGGCGGTCCGCATTCCCGCCGCCGAGGGCAGCGGGCGGCGGATCGAGCACCGCATCAGCGGCGCCGACGCCAATCCCTATCTGGTGCTCGCCGGCGTGCTTTCCGGCATGCAGCTCGGCCTCGACCATGGCCTGCGGGCGCCGGCGCCGGTCGACGGCAACGCCTATGATGAGCCTCTCCCGATGCTTGCCCGCGACATGAAGGACGCGATCCATACCTTCGAGCACGCCGACTTCATCCGCCACGCCTTCGGCGCCGAATTCCGCAAAGTATTCACCGACATCAAACGCGCTGAAATGAAAGCGTTTGAGTCCGAAATCACCCCGCTTGAACACGCAACCTATTTCTGATGCCGGGGAGAAAACCAGCGTCACGCGCCCGTCCGAAAAGTAAATGACATGAGCCGGAAAATTCCGGGCAGGACGGAGCAGGACGCTCCGCCGGCAAATCGTTCCGCGAATTGTCGATCAAGAGGGAGAAGCAAACATGAAATATCCGACATCAGTCACGGCGCTCGCCGTGGCCCTGGCGATGCCGGCGGCCGCCGCGGCCCAGGACCGGACCGTCAACGTCTACAACTGGTCCGACTATATCGACGAGGAGATCCTCTCCGAGTTCACCGCCGAGACCGGCATCAAGGTGGTCTACGACGTGTTCGATTCCAACGAGGTGCTGGAGACGAAACTCCTGGCCGGCGGCACCGGCTATGACGTCGTCGTGCCGTCGGGCGAATTCCTGTCGCGGCAGATCACCGCCGGCGTCTTCCAGAAGCTCGACAAGTCGAAGCTGCCGAACCTGTCCAACATGTGGGACGACATCGCCGCGCGCGTCGCCGTCTACGATCCGGGCAATGAATATTCGATCAACTACATGTGGGGCACGACCGGCATTGGCTACAATGTCGGCAAGATCAAGGAAATCATGGCGGACGCGCCGACCGGATCGTGGAAGCTGATCTTCGATCCCGAAATCATCGCCAAATTCGCCGATTGCGGCATCCACATGCTCGACGCCCCGGTGGAGATGATCCCGGCGGCGCTCAACTATCTCGGGCTCAACCCGGATTCCCGCGAACCGGACGACCTAAAAAGGGCCGAGGAACTGCTTATGAAGATCCGGCCCCACATTCAGAAATTCCATTCCTCGGAATACATCAACGCGCTCGCCAATGGCGACATCTGCATTGCGGTCGGCTGGTCCGGCGACGTGCTGCAGGCGCGTGACCGCGCCGCCGAGGCCGACAACAATGTCGAAATCAACTACACGATCCCGACCGAGGGCGCGCAGATGTGGTTCGACCAGATGGCGATTCCGGCGGATTCGAAGAACGTCGAGGAAGCCCACACCTTCATCAACTACATCATGAAGGCCGAGGTCGCCGCCAAGGCGTCGAACTACGTCTATTACGCCAACGGCAACAAGGCCTCGCAGCCGATGCTGAACGAGGATGTGATCGGCGATACCGCGATCTATCCCGACGAGGCGACGGTCGCCAAGCTGTTCACCAAGCTTCCCTACGATCCCAAAACCCAGCGCCTGGTGACGCGGATCTGGACCCGGGTGAAGAGCGGCCAGTAACAGTGACGGAAACCGGCGGCGCTGCGCGCGCCGCCGGCCCCAACAAAAAAGATGGCGCCTTGCGGAAAACCTGCCAAAACCGCGGCGCCAAGGGACGGGAACACCGTAAAGCGCTGAAAAAATTCAGCAAATCGTGGGAGAGGGCATGGCGCCGACGACGCTCGGCCCGATACAGCGGAAATTCGCCCCCTGGGACGATCCTTCCGAAGTTCCGCTGGTCCGGTTCGAAAATGTAACCAAGCGGTTCGGCGATTTCGTCGCCGTCGACAATCTGTCGATCGATATCTATCCGCGCGAATTCTTCGCCCTGCTCGGGCCGTCGGGCTGCGGCAAGACCACATTGCTGCGCATGCTCGCCGGCTTCGAGCAGCCGACGGAGGGACGCATCCTGCTCGACGGCCAGGATGTCTCGAAGGTTCCGCCCTATAGGCGGCCGGTCAACATGATGTTCCAGTCCTATGCGCTTTTTCCGCATATGACGGTCGAGGCCAACATCGCCTTCGGCCTGAAGCAGGACCGGGTGCCGAAACCGGAAATCGAGGCCCGCGTCGCCGAGATGCTGAAGCTGGTTCGGCTCGAACAGTTCGGCAAGCGCAAGCCGCACCAGCTTTCCGGCGGCCAGCGCCAGCGCGTCGCGCTCGCCCGTTCGCTGGCCAAGAAACCGAAACTGCTGCTGCTTGACGAGCCGCTCGCAGCACTCGACAAGAAGCTGCGCGAGGCGACCCAGTTCGAGCTGACCGATCTGCAGCAGGAGCTGGGCCTGACCTTCCTCATCGTCACCCACGACCAGGAGGAGGCGATGACGGTCGCCGACCGCATCGCCGTCATGGACCACGGCGTGATGGTCCAGGTCGCCACCCCGGCCGAGATCTACGAGCAGCCCAATTCCCGCTACGTCGCCGATTTCATCGGCGATGTGAATTTGATCGAGGGCAGGGTCGCCGCCATCGACGGCGCGCGGGTCGAGATCGCCCCGTCCGGCATCGACGCCCGCTTCGAGGTGGCCGAGGCTCCCGACACGGCGGTGGACGACACCGTCTGGCTCGCCCTGCGCCCGGAAAAGATCGCCGTTTCGATGGAGCCGCCGGACGATGCTTCGGTCAATTGCGTCTCCGGCGAGGTCTGGGACATCGCCTATCTCGGCGATCTCTCCATCTACCATGTGCGTCTCGCCTCGGGGATCACGGTGAAATCGGCGCAGACCAATGTCACCCGTCTGATCGAGCGGCCGATCACCTGGGAGGACAAGGTCTATCTGTCGTGGACGCGCGATGCCGGCGTCGCGCTCATACGGTAGAATGGAGCCGGACCGATGATGCCGGACGAGCACGCAAAACGCACCGCCTGGGGGCGGCGGCTGGTGGTCGCCATTCCCTATATCTGGCTTTTGGTGTTCTTCCTGGCGCCGTTCGCCATCGTCTTCAAGATTTCGTTCTCCGAGGTGCAGATCGCCATGCCGCCCTATGCCCCGGTGTTCGGCTGGGAGGAGGGTTTTGCCGGGTGGCTCGACAAGTTCAGTGAATTGAGCTTCGACAATTATCTGTGGCTCGGCCAGGACGCGCTCTACATCAATTCCTATTTGTCGAGCCTGAGGATCGCCGCGGTCTCGACCTTCCTGGTGCTGCTCATCGGCTACCCGATCGCCTACGGCATGGCGCGGGCGCCCACCCAATGGCGCCCGGCGCTGGTGATGCTGGTCATCCTGCCGTTCTGGACCAGCTTTCTGATCCGCGTCTACGCCTGGATCGGCATCCTCAAGAAGGAGGGGCTGCTGAACCAGGCGCTGGTCGGGATCGGCCTCATCGACGAGCCGCTGACCATCCTCAACACCAATATCGCCGTCTATATCGGCATCGTTTACTCCTACCTGCCGTTCATGGTGCTGCCGCTCTACGCCAATCTGGAGAAGCTCGACCGCGCGCTGATCGAAGCCGCGCTCGATCTCGGCTGCCATCCGATCAAGGCGTTCTGGACGATCACCTTCCCGCTGTCGCTGCCGGGCGTGCTGGCCGGATCGTTCCTGGTCTTCATTCCCGCCGTCGGCGAGTTCGTCATCCCCGATCTGCTCGGCGGCTCGGAGACCCTGATGATCGGCAAGACCTTGTGGTCGGAGTTCTTCTCCAATCGCGACTGGCCGGTGTCGAGCGCGGTCGCCGTGCTGCTGCTCCTGATCCTGGTCATACCGATCGTCCTGTTCCAGCACTTCCAGCAGAAACAGGCGGAGAAGGGCCAATGACCGAACGCCCCAGCCTGTTCAACATCGTTTCGGTCGTGTTCGGCTTCGCCTTCCTTTACCTGCCGATCCTGCTGCTGATCATCTACTCGTTCAACGAATCGCGGCTGGTCACCGTGTGGGCCGGGTTTTCGACCAAATGGTATGTGCAGATGATCAACAATGAGGGGCTGATGAACGCCGCCTGGGTGACGGCGCGGGTCGCCTTCGTCTCTGCCACCATCGCCACCGTGCTCGGCACGCTCGCAGCCATCGTGCTCATCCGCTTCGGCCGTTTCCGCGGGCGGACGCTGTTTTCCGGCATGATCTATGCGCCGCTGGTGATGCCGGAAGTGATCACCGGCCTCTCGCTGCTGCTTCTGTTCGTCGCCATCAACCTCGATCGCGGCTTCTGGACCGTGGTCATCGCCCACATCACCTTTTCCATGTGCTTTGCCGCCGTCGTTGTCCAGTCGCGCCTGGTCAGCTTCGACACGAGCCTGGAAGAGGCGGCGATGGATCTCGGCTGCCCGCCGGCACGCGCCTTCTTCTCGGTCACGCTGCCGGTGATCATGCCGGCGGTCATATCCGCCTGGATGCTCTCGTTCACGCTGTCCCTGGATGATCTGGTGATCGCCAGCTTCACCACCGGGCCCGGCGCGACGACGCTGCCGATGAAGATCTACAGCCAGGTCCGGCTCGGCGTGACGCCGGAAATCAACGCCGTCTGCTCGGTGCTGATCGCCGTCGTCACCGTCGGCGTCCTCGCCGCCTCGATCGTCACCAAGCGGCGCGAGGTGGAGCGCCAGCGCGCCGAGCGCGCGGCGATCGCCGGGAATTAGGAATTTGCTCTCAATTTGAAGCGCTTCTGCCCCTCGCTTGTCATTTCCGCTCCACCACGGGCGTCATTGCCGCTCCCCGTTCCGACGTCACCATCCTTCCCTTCGTCACCGCCCTCTCCATCGTCACCACCCGGTTTTTCCATGTGGTCCATCGGCCGCCTCGGATTTGCCGGATTGCCTATACGGCCCTCAACCCACACCTTCCCCGCGCAAGCGCTAGGGGATTCACACGTCTTGCCGATTTGCGCCGCTCTGGGTGGGAAAGATCTGCGCGCAAGGACAGCCTCTCGGCACCTCACTTGGCGACAAGCGGTGCCCATTGGCCAATCCGTCCTTATTGGCGCTTGTTTTGTCAGCCGATTCTTCAATCCGCAACAGCCGAGGACAGTACGTATCGAGAGGATAATTGGATTCCCGCTTCCGCGGGAAAGGTGGACCAAGGCAAGGTCGCGCCAACCAACCATCGCATCAATTCGGCGACGTTCGAACAGGGATATGTCCTGAAATGCGACGCGTCAGGCGATCGATCGATGTCGTGCCGATATGCGGCTCACACTACACGACACAGACATCATCACCACCACCTCTCCCTCGTCTCCACCCGGCTTGTCCGGGTGGTCCATTTCATTGAAATGGAACCTCCACCTTTGGTGGAGGGCTGGACGAGTTCTACATTGAAAGCAAGAAACCTCCACGCTTGGACCATTGGAGTGG
>JANQEG010000088.1 GCA_028278505.1 Rhodobiaceae bacterium | reverse complement strand
AGCGGCTGTCGACGCCGCCGGTGGCGCTCGACGTCTCCAATTTGCCCGACGGGCGGCTGGCGCAGCACGCCCAGGCCGCGTGGCGCCAGGCGGTGACGCTCGGCGAGGCCCACGGCTTCCGCAATGCCCAGGTCTCGGTGATCGCGCCGACCGGCACGATCGGCCTCGTCATGGACTGCGACACGACCGGGATCGAGCCGGACTTCGCATTGGTGAAATTCAAGAAGCTCGCCGGCGGCGGTTATTTCAAGATCATCAACCGGGCGGTGCCCGAGGCGCTGCGCGTGCTCGGCTATGGCGAGGCGCAGATCCAGGAGATGGTCGATTATGCGGTCGGCCGCGGCACGCTCGACGGGGCGCCCGCGATCGACCATGAGGAACTGGAGACGCGCGGCTTCACGCCGGAGAAGATCGCGGCGGTGGAAAAGGCGCTGGCTTCCGCCTTCGACATCAAGTTCGCCTTCAACAAATGGACGCTCGGCGACGCCTTCTGCCGCGACGTGCTCGGCCTCTCCGATGCCGATCTCGGCGATCCGGCCTTCGACCTGCTCGGGGCGCTCGGCTTCACCGAGGCTGAGATCGGCAAGGCCAACATCTATTGCTGCGGGGCGATGACGCTGGAAGGCGCGCCGCATCTCGCCGAAGAGCACCTGGCCGTGTTCGACTGCGCCAATCCGTGCGGCCGGCTCGGCACCCGCTATCTGTCGGTCGAGAGCCACATCCGCATGATGGCGGCGGCGCAGTCGTTCATCTCCGGGGCGATCTCCAAGACCATCAACATGCCGAATTCGGCCACCGTCGAGGATTGCAAGAACGCTTACATGCTGTCCTGGCGGCTCGGCGTGAAGGCCAACGCGCTCTATCGCGACGGCTCGAAGCTGTCGCAGCCGCTGTCGGCGCAACTGCTCGCCGAGGAGGATGACGACGAGGCGATCGACGATCTGCTGGCGCAGCCGGCGGCCGGCCGCACCCAGGCGGTGGCCGAGCGGGTGGTGGAGCGCATTATCGAGCGCCATGTGCGCGAGCGCGAGAAGCTGCCGCACCGGCGCAAGGGCTATACCCAGAAGGCGATCGTCGGCGGCCACAAGGTCTATCTGAGGACCGGCGAATATGATGATGGCCGCATCGGCGAGATCTTCATCGACATGCATAAAGAAGGCGCCGCCTTCCGCTCGCTGATGAACAATTTCGCCATCGCGATTTCGCTCGGCCTGCAATACGGCGTGCCGCTCGAGGAATATGTCGACGCCTTCACCTTCACCCGGTTCGAACCGGCCGGTCTGGTGCAGGGCAATGAGGCGATCAAGAACGCCACCTCGATCCTCGACTACGTGTTCCGCGAGCTGGCGATCTCGTACCTGTCGCGGCACGATCTCGCCCATGTCGATCCCTCCGACATCGGCTCGACCGCGATGGGCGCGGGCGTCACCGAAGGCAAGCCGCCGGCAGCCGAAGCGGTGGTCTCCAAGGGGCTGGTGCGCGGCCGCGTGGCGGAGCGCTTCCAGGTGGTCGACGGCCGCTCTTCGGGCGACTCGAACAATTCGGCCGGCTCGGGCCCGAGCGCCTCGGCGGGCTCACCGGTGTCGATGCTGCAGGGCCAGATCGGCAATGCGGTGACGGCGTTCAAGCGCGACGCGGAGACCGAGGCCGAAGCCGCCCTCGACCTGCCGCCGGAGGCCGAGACGGTGCCCGAAACGGATGTCAATGAGCGCATCGCGCTCGCGCGGCTGAAGGGCTATGAGGGCGAGGCCTGCGGCGATTGCGGCAACTTCACCATGGTGCGCAACGGCACCTGCCTGAAGTGCGACACCTGCGGGGCAACGAGCGGGTGTTCGTGATCCGGGACGCTTATGATTGACGACAATGAAGGCGGCCTCCGGGCCGCCTTTTTGTTTGCAGTGACGGGGATTTCGACGGCGGCCACGGCCAATGCCCGGATGTTGATTCGTGAGTCGGATGAGTCGGTTGCGGCGTGAAGCTGAGAATTTGATTCGACAACTTCAGACATCGATTCAATGGCTTCACCAGATGGACCACCTCTCAATATCGTCTTCGCCCGCTTTATGCGGGCGATCCATTGGCCCTTCGGTGCGCAGAAGCGCCTGAGTTTCTTGGACCAACCCATTGATCAGATTGAAACGCCAATAGACCACCCGGATAAACCGGGTGGTGACGACGGAGAGGTGGTCGCGTGGTGACGGCGGAGGGGCGGTCGGGTGGTGACGGCGACGGGGTGGTCGGGTGGTGACGATGGAGGGGCGGTCGGGTGGTGACGACGGAGGGGGTGATCGCGTGGTGACCGACCGTCCTATCGCCGCACCTCCGCGCCGTCGATGATGCGCAACTGCACGCTCGTGCGGCCGCCCCAATGGTCGAGCGAGAGCGTGCCGGCGAGATGCAGCGGCGGGCCGTTGCGTGCATCGAGCAGCGCCTTGCCGAGCGGCCGGTCGGCGGCACGAAACGCGATCGCCTTCAGCCGATCACCGGCGGCCGAGGCGACCGTCGCCTGGACGTGGGTGGTGCCGACGACCTTGGCATAGGTGATGCGATGGGCGGGAAAGGCGAAGACCGGCTCGGGATGGCCGGCGCCATAGGGCCCGGCGCGCTCGATCAGCGCGAGCAGGTCGGCGGTTGCCGAGGCCGCCGTCAGCGCGCCGTCGAGCTTCAAGCCGTCGCGGGCGCGGGCTTCGGCCACCGCTTCGCCGAGCGTCTCCTCGAAGAAGGCGCGCAGATCGCGGACCGCCGCCCGTTTCACCGTGATGCCGGCCGCCATGGCGTGGCCGCCGCCCTTTTCGAGGAGGCCGCGCTCGACCGCCTCGCGCACCGCGCGGCCGAGATCGGCGCCGGGGATCGAGCGGCCCGAGCCGGTGCCGATGCCCTCGCGATCAAACGCAATTGCAAAGGCCGGCCGGCGATAGCGGTCCTTCAGCCGCGAGGCGACGAGGCCGACGACGCCGGGGTGCCAGTCATCGCCCTCCGTCAACAACACCGAAGGCCCCTCGCCCTCGCCGATCTCGGCGCCGGCCTCGGCGTCGGCGGCCTCCAGCGTCGCCGCCTCGATCGCCTGGCGCTCGGCGTTCAGCCGGTGCAGTTCGTCGGCGATCGTCCGGGCCTCCAGCGGATCGTCGGTGACGAGCAGGCGGGCGCCGAGCCCGGCATCGCCGATGCGCCCGCCGGCATTGATCCGCGGCCCCAGCAAAAACCCGAGATGATAGGGCGCGATCGGCCCCGACAGCCGGACGACATCGGCCAGCGCGGCGAGCCCGGCATTGGCGCGGCGGCGCAGCGGCACGAGGCCTTTCGTGACAATCGCCCGGTTGAGGTCCTTCAGCGGCACGACATCGGCGACCGTGCCGAGCGCCGCCAGGTCCAGCAACGACAAGAGATCGGGCTCCGGGCGGTCACTTCCATAGTGGCCGATGTCGCGGAGCCGGCGGTTGACGGCGATCGCCATCAAAAGCGTGACGCCGACGGCGGCGAGATGGCCCTGGCCGGAAAGGTCGTCGGCCCGGTTGGGATTGACGATCGCGGCCGCCGGCGGCAGTTCGGCGCCGACCTGATGGTGGTCGAGCACGACCACGTCGACGCCGCGCGTTTTTGCGTGTTGAAGCGCCTCGAAACTGGTGACGCCGCAGTCGACGGTGACGATCAGCGAAGCGCCGCCATCGATCAGCGTGTCGATCGCCGCCGGCGTCGGCCCGTAGCCTTCGAAGATGCGGTCGGGCACGTAGATCTGCGGCGCAACCCCGGCGCCGCGCAGGAACCTTGTCATGAGCGCGGCCGAGGTGGCGCCGTCGACGTCGTAGTCGGCGAAGATCGCGATCGATTCGCCGGCCGTCACCGCATCGGCGATGCGGGCGGCGGCCGCCGCCATATCAGTCAGCCGGTCGGGGTCGGGCAAGAGCGCCTTCAGGCTCGGCGCCAGGAAACCGGCGGCGTCGTCGATGGCGACGCCGCGGCCGGCGAGCACGCGGGCGATCAGTTCGGGCAGAGCATGGCGCTCGGCGATCGCTTTTGCCGCATTGGTCGCGGCGTGGTCGAGCCGCTCGATCCAGGCGCGGCCGGAAAGCGAGCGTTCGACGCCGAGGAAGTGGCGGATTTCGGCCTTTTGCGGGTTTCTGTCTGCGTTCACCTGCTGCGATCCCGAACACGGTCCTGTTCCGGGATTGCAGAGTCCGGCCGCAACGTCAATCGCCACACTAAACGACACGAGTGTCATCACCATGCCGGAGGTGCGGCTCAAGACGGCGGTCTCAGCCCCCCTCACCCTGTCCCTCTCCCCGTCGGGGAGAGGGCACGAAAGCCGCAACGCAGTGAAGATCCTCACCTCTCCCCTCTGGGGAGAGGTCGGCCCGAAGGGCCGGGTGAGGGGATCAGCGGTAGTCGGCGCTCTGTGTTTGGCCGCAAATCGATGCGGTAAAGGCAATAGTCCCAGAAGCGTCGTGGTGTGTGGTCAATCGCCGAAAAGCTTCTCGTGGCGGCCGTGGCGGGCGCGAATCGAGCGCACCGTCCCGGTCGACGAGCGCATGACGATGGTCTCGGTCTCGATCGTCGAATTGGTGAATTTGACGCCGTCGAGGAAATTGCCGTCGGTGATTCCGGTGGCCGCGAACACCACGTCGCCGCTGACCATGTCGGAAAGGTTGAATTTCCCGCGCGAAGCATCGAAGCCGATGCGGGCGGCCTTTTCCCGGTGCTGGGGATTGCGCAGATCGAGCCGCGCCTGCATCTGGCCGCCCATGCAGGCGAGTGCTGCGGCCGCCAGCACGCCCTCGGGCGCGCCGCCGATGCCGAGATAGATGTCGATGCCGGTCTCTTCCGGGTTGGTGGTGTGGATGACGCCGGCAATGTCGCCGTCGCCGATCAGCCGGATCGCGGCGCCGGTGCTGCGCACCTGCGATATAACGCGGGCGTTGCGCGGGCGGTCGAGGATGCAGGCCGAGATCTCCATCGGCTTGACGCCTTTTGCGCCGGCGAGCGCGGCAATCACCTCGGCCGGGTCCATGTCGAGATCGATGATGCCGTCCGGATAGCCCGGACCGATCGCGATCTTCTCCATGTAGATGCCGGGGACGTTGAGCAGGCCGCCCTTTTCGGCGAGCGCGATCACCGTCATCGAATTGGGCAGGTTCTTGGCGCAGATGGTCTTGCCTTCGAGCGGATCGACGGCGAGGTCGACGGCGGGACCGCTGCCGGTGCCGACCTTCTCGCCGAAATAGAGCATCGGGGCTTCGCCTTCGGCGCCCTCGCCGAAGACGATGGTGCCGTCGATCGGCAGCAGGTCGAGTTCGCGGTGCATGGCTTCAACGGCGGCACGGTCGGCGGCGGCCTCGTCGCCGCGGCCGCGGAACATGGCGGCCGCCACCGCGGCGCGCTCGGTCACCCGGGCGAGTTCCAGCGTCAGGAGGCGGCCGAGATTGATCGCAGGCGCCGGTGGTATGCGTTCGATTTCGTTCATGACATCGCCGTCTTCATCGAGGTTAGAGCCTCTCGATCCGGATCATGCGCGGCGGCTCGGCAACGTGGCCGTCGCGTTCGATCTGCTCGAGGGCGGTGCGCACTTCCGCCTCCGTGGTGTCATAGGTGATCATCGTCACCGGCTGGGCGTTGCGCGCGGCTTCGCGGTCGGCGCCGTCGGCGCTCGGTGCGCGGTGGCGCTGGACGATGCTCTCCAGCGAGATGCCGTGATCGGCCATGCGCCCGGCAATCGCGGCGAAGGCGCCGGGCCGGTCGTAGGCGAGGCAGTGGATGTAGTAGCCGCCCTCATGGGCGCGCATTGCTGCGCGCTTGTAGGGCGTCAACTCGCCGGCGGGACGGCCGAACATCGGCAGCGCGGTGTTGCGGGCGATATCGACGATGTCAGCGACCACCGCCGAGGCGGTGGCATCGCCGCCCGCGCCGGGACCGACAAGCACGATCTCGTCGACGAAATCGCCGTCGATCGCAACCGCATTCAAGACGCCGTCGATGCGGGCAATGGCGCTCGACTGCGGCACCATGGTCGGGTGCACCCGCTGTTCGATGCCGGTGTCGGTGCGCATCGCCACGCCGAGCAGCTTGATGCGGTAGCCGAGTTCGGCAGCGGCTTCGATATCTTCGAGCGTGATCCTGGTGATCCCCTCGACATAGATGTCGTCGCCGGCGGTCTCGGTGCCGAAGGCGAGGCTGGTCAGAAGCACGGTCTTGTGGGCGGTATCGAAGCCCTCGACATCGAAGGTCGGATCGGCCTCGGCATAGCCGAGCCGCTGGGCTTCGGCGAGGCATTCCTCAAACGTCAGGTGCTCGGCCTCCATCCGCGTCAGGATGTAGTTGCAGGTGCCGTTGAGGATGCCGTAGACGCGGCGGATGGTGTTGCCGACCAGCCCCTCGCGCAGGGCCTTTACGACGGGAATGCCGCCGGCCACCGCCGCCTCGAAATTGAGCGTGGCGCCGCTCGCCTCGGCCAGCCGGGCGAGTTCGCGGCCGTGCTTGGCGAGCATCGCCTTGTTGGCGGTGACCACGTGCTTGCCGGCGCCAAGCGCGGCCTTGACCGTCTCATAGGCAATGCCACCCTCGCCGCCGATGGTCTCGACGAATACGTCGATGCGGTCCGAGGCCGCCAGTTCCATGACATCGTCGACCCAGTAGGCGGAGAGATCGACGCCGCGGTCGCTGGCCCGGTCGAGATCGCAAGCCGCGACGAGCCGCACCGGCCGGTCGCATTTCGTCGACAGCTCGTTTTCGCGGGTGACCAGCAGGCGGGCGGTCGATCCGCCGACCGTGCCGAGGCCGGCGATGCCGATTCGTAAAGGCTCGCTCATTGCATTCCGGGATCCGATGGTCCAATTCCGAACGATCTCAGCGGCTGGCGCTGATGGGGATCACGTTGTGCAATTTTTCGTCCGCCGACGCAAGGAAACGTCGAACGTTGCGGGCGGCCTGGCGGATGCGCTGCTCGTTCTCAACCAGCGCGATGCGCACGAAGCCCTCGCCGTGCTCGCCGAAACCAAGACCCGGCGACACGGCAACATCGGCGTTCTCGACGAGCAGCTTGGCGAATTCGAGCGAACCGATGGTGCGGAACTTCTCCGGCAGCGGCGCCCAGGCGAACATGGTCGCGCGCGGCGCCGGGATCGGCCAGCCGGCGCGCTCGAAGGATTCGACCATGGCGTCGCGACGGCGGCGGTAGGTCTCGCGCGCCTCGATAATGCAGTCCTCGGGCCCGTTCAAGGCGGCGGCGGCGGCGACCTGGATCGGCGTGAAAGCGCCGTAGTCGAGGTAGGATTTGACCCGCGCCAGCGCCGAGATCAGCCGTTCGTTGCCGACCGCAAAGCCCATCCGCCAGCCGGGCATGGAATAGGTCTTCGACATCGAGGTGAACTCGACGGTGACGTCCATCGCGCCGGGCACCTGCAGCACCGAGGGCGGCGGCTCGTCGTCGAAATAGATGTCGGCATAGGCGAGATCGGAGAGGATGAAGATCTCGTGGCGGCGGGCGAACGCGACCACGTCCTTGTAGAATTCGATATCGGCCATATAGGCCGTCGGGTTCGACGGATAGTTGAGGATCAGCGCGATCGGCTTCGGGATGGAATGGTGTATCGCGCGCTCCAGCGCCTGGAAGAAGCCGGCATCCGGCTCGACCGGGATCGAGCGGATGGCGCCGCCGGAAATGATGAAGCCGAAAGCGTGGATCGGATAGGTCGGGTTGGGCACGAGCACGACATCGCCCGGCGCGGTGATCGCCTGGGCCATGTTGGCGAAGCCTTCCTTGGAGCCGAGTGTCGCCACGACCTGGGTGTCGGGATCGAGTTTTACCCCGAAACGGCGGTCATAATAGGCGGCCTGGGCGCGGCGCAGGCCGGGTATGCCCTTGGAGGCGGAATAGCGGTTGGTGCGCGGCTTCTGAACGGTTTCGATCAGCTTGTCGACGATATGCTGCGGCGTCGGCAGGTCGGGATTGCCCATGCCGAGATCGATGATGTCGGCGCCGCGGGCGCGGGCTTCGGCCTTCAGCCGGTTGACCTCTTCGAAAACGTAGGGCGGTAGACGTTTGATCTTGTGGAATTCGTGCATCACATAGCCTGCTGGTCGATGGTCGGCGGGAAGGTGGCCCCGCCGGCCCCTCCTCCATAACACGTTACGAGAGCGTCGGGCGCCACCAATCGGGTTTTACCGCCATTATTCCTTGGCGGCGTTGGCGGCGGCCTTTTTCTGCTGCGTCGTCGCCAGTTCGCGCAGTTCGGCCTCGGTCGCCGCACGATCGCCCGACGATCGCGCGCGCGCGGCCTGGGCGGCGCCCAGATCCTCAAGGTCGGCCTTGACGGCGTCGCGGTCGCTGTCCGACAGGAATTCGCAGCGATTGTCGGTCGGCAGCATATTGATATTGGGATAGCCGTCCCAGGTGGTTCCGGCCGATTCCGTTCCGGCATCGGGTCCGGCGTAGGCGTTGGCCTGGCCGCGGCCGCGCGGGATGCATTCCGCCTCGGCGACGGTTTCGGTGTCCTCGGCGAAAATCGCGGTGTCCGCGTTCGCATCGACCGTCGCTTGGGTGACGGGTTCGGCGCGAAGCGGTCGCGGCGCGCTATCGGCCGAATTGCCGGCGACAACACGGTCTTCGGTCTGATCGGCGGCGACAACGCGGTCATCGGTCTGATCGGCGGCGACAAAGCGAGGCTCGGCCGAAACATCGTTGGTGGCCGCCGTAACGCCGCCGTCATCGGTCGCGGAATAGGTTCCGACCGCCTCGGTCGGCCCCAATCCGCCCGAGCAGCCGGCCAGTACCGTGGTCGATACCAGCGCCGCCAGCAGCGTCCGCGCCGTCACTCCGATGAAATTGCCCGTCATCGTCCGATCGTTCTAGCCTTTACGCCGAAACCGAACCAGTGTCGCCGATCATGGTTGGCGAAGTGTTAAGCCTTTCGCCGATCCCGGCCGTTGTCGCAAGCGCAACTTGCCTCATATGGTATTTTACCCACTAATAGGGCGAAATGCCGCGCCGGCCAAAACGGATCGCGGGGAGACGAGGAAACGCCATGCCCGACCAAGGCGACAAGCAGGACCTGCAATACCTGGTGAAGGACCCCGAAGCGCTCGCGCAGAACCTTGCCCGCATCGTCGAGGAAGCCGGAAAGGTGGTCGCCGCCTACATTGAGCCACGCGAGAAAGGCAAGATGAAGGCGGACATGTCCGACAGCGTCCGCGACATGGTGGGGGCGCTCGGGCAGGTCGGCGAGTACTGGCTGTCCGATCCGGGACGGGCGCTGGAGGCGCAGACGCGGCTGTGGGGCGGCTATCTCGATCTGTGGTCGTCGTCGGTGAGGCGCATGGTCGGCGAAACCGCCGAGCCGGTCGCGCGGCCGCACGATGCCGATCACCGGTTCAAGGATCCGGAATGGTCGGAGAACCAGTTCTTCGACTTCTGCAAGCAGGCCTATTTGATCACCTCGCGCTGGGCGGAGTCGCTGGTCGACGAAGCCAACGGGCTCGACCCGCACACCAAGCACAAGGCCGAGTTCTACGTCACCCAGATCGCCAATGCGTTGTCGCCGTCCAATTTCGTGATGACCAATCCGGAACTGTTGCGCGAGACGATCGATTCCCACGGCGACAACCTGGTGCGCGGCCTGCGCAATTTGGCCGAGGACATCCGCGCCGGCGAAGGCGACTTGAAGATCAAGCAGACCGACCCGACCAAGTTCAAGGTCGGCGAGAACATGGCGCTGACCCCGGGCAAGGTCATCTACCAGAACGACCTCACCCAGATCATCCAGTACATCCCGACGACGGAGAAGGTGCTGAAGCGGCCGCTTCTGATCATTCCGCCGTGGATCAACAAATTCTACATCCTCGACCTCAACCCGGAGAAATCCTTCATCAAATGGGCGGTGGCGCAGGGCCATACCGTGTTCGTCCTCTCCTGGGTCAATCCGGACGAGCGGCTGGCGGCGAAGACCTTCGAGGACTACATGATCGAGGGCGTCGTCAACGCCGTCGACGTGGTGGAAAAGGCGACGCGGCAGAAGGACATCAACATCATCGGCTATTGCGTCGGCGGCACGCTGCTGGCCGCAGCACTTGCCTATCTGGCGGCGAAGGGCGACGAGCGGATCAAAAGCGCGACCTTCTTCACCACCCAGGTCGACTTCACTTATGCCGGCGATCTCAAGGTCTTTGTCGACGAGGCCCAGCTCGATGCGCTCGACCGCAAGATGGCCGAAAAGGGCTATCTGGAGGGCAAGAGCATGGCCAATGTGTTCAACCTTCTGCGCTCCAACGATCTGATCTGGCCCTATGTGGTCAACAACTACATCCGCGGCCAGGATCCGTTCCCGTTCGACCTGCTCTTTTGGAACTCGGATTCGACGCGGATGCCGGCGGCGAACCATTCCTACTATCTGCGCAGCTGCTATCTGGAGAACCAACTCTCCGCCGGCGAGATGACGCTGGCCGGCGAGCGGCTCGACCTCAGCAAGATCACGGTGCCGATCTACAATCTGACGGCGCGCGAGGACCACATCGCGCCGGCGAAATCGGTCTTTGTCGGCTGCACGTTTTTCGGCGGGCCGGTCGATCTGGTGGTCGCCGGTTCCGGCCACATCGCCGGTGTCGTCAATCCGCCGGAGAAGAACAAATACCAGTATTGGACCAACGGCCCGACCGGCGGCGAATACGACGACTGGATCGAGACTGCCACCGAGACTCCGGGCTCGTGGTGGCCGCACTGGCATCAGTGGATTCTCGACAAGGACGATCAGATGGTGAAGGCGCGCAAGCCGGGCGGCGGCCGCTTCAAGCCGATCGAGGACGCGCCGGGCAGCTATGTGATGGCGACGTCATAGGGCGTATTCCGCGGAAGCGGGCTGCTGTCCGGCCAAGTTGCCGGAATTCGTCATAGGCCATTGTCGTGATGACGTTTGTCGACTGAAGCGGGGTTTGGACACGAGGTTAGCCTTCGCTCTCGGTGTCGCCACCCACCCCCTCCTTCGTCACCACCCGGTTTATCCGGGTGGTCCATTGGCCCGTCGACTTGCCAACGCCTTCGCAAAGGACTTCGAGCGCTTCTGAATGTCGAAAGGCCATTGGATTGCACGCATAATGCGGGCAATGACGACAGAGAAAGGTCAGATGAACCGCAAAATCCCGTTGACTGGACAGCAACCCACGCAAGCGGTCCTTGCGCCGGACAAATTGTTGACACAGACATGGCCCCCAATTGTCGCGAGGCGGGCACAAGTGAAGGCGTTCCGGTCGTCGATTCGGGCCGGAGCGGAGATAGGGATCATGAGGTTTCCGCTCAAATCCGCGTTGACCGCAGCCGGGATTTTCGCAGCGGCGGCGCACCCGGCCGCGGCCTTCGTCGCCCCGCCGGCCTTCGTCGACAGTGATGTCCGCGCGCCGGTTTTGGTGCAGTACATCTACCGGGAAGCGCCGCTGCTGCCCTGGTTCGATCAGCGCCCGCTGCCGCCGCTGCCGCCCTTGCCCGATCATGACGACGGCTGGGACGGGTACTACGACGACGATTACACCGACGCTCCGCCATCGCGCGCCCGGCTACGGCACCGGCGTTATCCGGACCATTACGAAGATGACGTGCTGACACCGGAGGAATACCACCGCCGCTACGGTCGGGGGCCGCTCTATCAAGCCGGCCCGGCGCCGGACCGGAATGTGGAGCGGGCTTTTGAAGAACCGCCGGCCGATACGGTCGTGCGCGGGCCCCATCGGCAGCCGAAAAAGAACCCGAAGCGGCTGGCGCGCGCCGGCGGCGACACAGCGGACGCGCCGAACGCGGGCGATGTCACGGTTCGCCGCAGCATCGATCCGCAGGCCGAAACGACGGACAAGAAGCCGGTGGTTGAGGACGGTTCACCGGCCGGAACAAAACCGGACGAAACCGCAAAGCCGACCGAAAGCGAAAAACCGGCCGATGGCGCAAAGCCGGCCGAGAGCGCAGAGCCGGCCGATGAGGTAAAACCGGCTGACGAGGCAAAACTCAATCCTCGGGCCGGTTCCGCCGACGAGGCCAAACCTGGCGACGAGGCCAAACCCGCCGTTGAACGGGAAGCCAAGACCGGCATCCGCGTGATCGTGCCGCCGCGGTCTACGGATCGGCCCTCCGTCATCATCCCCGGCAAACCGGCGCCGCAGAGCGAGAGCCCTGTTGCGTCAGGCGATTAACGCCGATCCACGCCGCCGCGCTCGCCCGTCACGGGAAGAGCGGCATCTGTTCCAGGCCGGTGGTCTCGGCGAGGCCGAAGCGGACGTTCATGTTCTGGATCGCCTGGCCGCTCGAGCCCTTGACCAGATTGTCGATCGCGGCAATGACGATGGCGCGGCCGGGAACCCGGTCGGCGAAGACGCCGATGGTGCAGAAATTCGAGCCGCGCACGTGCTGGGTCGCCGGCATCGCGCCTTTCGGCAAGACCCGCATGAAGGGCTCGTCGGCATAGCGTTCGATAAGCGTCTCGCGCAGATCGTCGGCGGTGGCGCCGGCGAGCCGGAGATAGCAGGTGACGAGTTCGCCGCGGCTCATCGGCACGAGGTGCGGCGTGAAATTGACGATCACGTCGCGGCCGGCGGCTACACCGATTTCCTGCTCGATTTCCGGCGCATGCCGGTGCCGGGCGACAGAATAGGGCGAAAGCCCCTCGCCGGCCTCCGAAAACAGCGTGTTTTCCTTAAGCCCGCGGCCGGCGCCGGAGACGCCGGACTTCGCATCGACGATGATGTCGCCGGGATCGACCTGGCCCTCGCCGACGATCGGCAACAGCGCCAAGAGCGTCGCCGTCGGATAGCAGCCGGGACAGGCGATAAGCCGCGCCGCCTTCAGCGCCTCGCGATAGTGCTCGGTGAGGCCGTAGACCGCCTCGCGCTGCAGCGCCGGTACGCGGTGCTCGTGGCCGTACCATTCGGCATAGGCGGCCGGGTCGCGCAGCCGGAAATCGGCCGACATGTCGAAGACGCGGATTTCGGGCCGCGCGGTCGCGATCTCGCCGATGATCTCCTGGGTGGTGCCGTGCGGCAGGCCGCAGAAGACGGCATCGACCGCGTCCCAGTCGGCGTCCTCGACCTTGATCAGGTCGGGCAGATCATGGTGGCCGAGATGGGGGAAGACCGCGCCCATCGGCTTGCCGGCATGGGCGTTCGCGGTCAGCACGGTGATGTCCATGTTGGGGTGGGCGAGCGCCAGGCGCACCAGATCGGCGCCGGTATAGCCCGACGCGCCGAGCACGCCCACTCTGATCCTCTCGGTCATTTCAGCCGTTCCCGTTACGGTTCTACGCCCGGAATTCCGCCACCGCCGTCATCCTTGGGCCGAGCGGAGCGAGGTCCCGAGGATCCAGGCGGAAACATCGATGCTTGCCGCGGGAGATTGCCGGGACAAGCCCGGCAATGACCCCGAAACCCATGCGTCCGATAGCCGGGCTGTAGCCCAAATCGGCGCGGCCGGCAATCGCGCGGATCAGGCGCGGCGCTTCTCGGCGAGCAGTGACAGGTAATGCCGGGCAATGTCGGCGCCGGCGATCGCGGTGATATCGGCGTGGTCGTAAGCCGGCGCCACTTCGGTGACGTCGGCACCGACGAAATCGAGGGGCCCGAGCCCGCGCAGCACGGCAAGCGCCTCGCGGGTGGAGAGCCCGCCGGCGACCGGGGTGCCGGTGCCCGGCGCAAAAGCCGGATCAAGGCCGTCGATATCGAAGGTGAGATAGGCTTTGGCGCCGCCGGCGCGGGCGAGAATCCGCTCCGTGATGCCGGCCGCACCGAGGCTGTCAATCTCGTGGGCGTGGATGATCTCGATGCCGAAAGTGTCCGGCGCGACGGTCCGAATGCCGATCTGGATCGAGCGCGCCGGATCGACGACCCCCTCTTTGACCGCGCGGGCGACGAAGGTGCCGTGGTCGAGGCGCTCGCCGTCATCGTCCCAGGTGTCCTGATGGGCATCGAACTGAACGAGCGCCAGGGGCCCGTGCCGGGCGGCGTGGGCCTTCAACAGCGGCCAGGTGACGAAATGGTCGCCGCCGAGCGACACCAGAAACGCGCCTGAATCGAGGATTTCCGCGGCCTGCTTTTCGATGGTGGCCGGGAATTCCCACCAGCGGCCATAGTCGAAGCCGGCATCGCCATAGTCGACGACGGCGAAATCCTCGAAGATGTCAAAGCCGAAAGGATATTGCGGATCGCCGTCGAACAGCGCCGAGGCCCGGCGGATCGCCGCCGGACCGAAGCGAGCGCCGGGCCGGTTCGAGGTCGCCGCGTCATAGGGAATGCCCCAGACGACCGCATCGACATTTGCGAGATCGCGCGAATAGACGCGGCGCATGAACGACAGGGCACCGCCATAGGTGGCCTCATGGCTGCCGCCCTTCAGGCTTTTGGCGCGGAAGGCATTGTCGGTGTGGCGGGGTGTTTCGGGGGGATCGGCGGAGGACAAGTTGCCAGTCAGGTTATTTGTCGCGCGTCCGGGATTGCTCCTCACGATCGAGACGCTTGCTATAAAGCCAGAAAAATACGAGCGCGACGATGGCAAACCCTAAAAATAGCAGCGGTGGCCATAGCGGAAGCGGATTCACATTAATCCTCGCTTTGCAGGAGACCAAGTATCACTTGCTCCACCAAGATAAGGAGAAATCCGTTAAAGATCCAGAACCACGTTTGCCAGTCTTCGAGCCGCGAAAAATCACCCTGACCGATGACCGGAGCAATAAACGCCCTACCTTCCCCTCGTCACGGCCCAACCCCTCCCTCGTCACCACCCAACCCCTCCCTCGTCACCACCCGGTTTATCCGGGTGGTCCATTGGCCTGTCGACTTGCCAACGCATTGGTGAAGGCATTCAAGCGCTTTTGGATACCGGACCGCCATTGGATTGCCCGGATAAACCGGGCAATGACGACGGAAAAGGGACGGATCGATCTTAAGGCCACTTTGCCGGACACCAATGGCAAAAAGGCGGGCAATGGCGATGGGTAGGAGTCGAAGCAAAAAAACGGAGCCGAAGCCCCGTTTCCGCATCCGTTTTTCTGAACCGCCGGATCAGCGCTTGGAGAACTGGAAGCTGCGGCGGGCCTTGCGCTTGCCGTACTTCTTGCGTTCCACGACGCGGGCGTCGCGGGTCAGAAACCCGCCCTTCTTGAGGACGCCGCGCAGCTCCGGCTCATAATAGGTAAGCGCCTTGGAGATGCCGTGGCGCAGGGCGCCGGCCTGGCCGGACAGACCGCCGCCGGCAACGGTGGCGACGATGTCGTACTGGCCGTCGCGATTGGCGGCCATGATCGGCTGGCGGACGATCAGCTGCAGCACCGGGCGGCCGAAATAGGTCGTAAAATCCTTTTCGTTGACCACGATCTTGCCGGTGCCCGGCTTCAGCCAGACACGGGAGACCGCGTCCTTGCGCTTGCCGGTGGCATAGGCGCGGCCGTTGGCGTCGAGCTTCTGGACGTGGACCGGGGCCTCGGGCGCGGCGGTGGCGACGCCGGTCGCCTCGCCGAGATCTTCGAGCGAGCGGATTTCGTCGGCCATGCTCACGCGCTCCTCTTGTTCTTGGGGTTCATCGCCGCAACATCGAGCGCCTCGGGCTGCTGCGCCTCATGGGGATGGTCGGGACCGGCATAGACGCGCAGATTGCGCAATTGCTGGCGCGACAGCGGGCCGCCGGGCATCATCCGCTCGACCGCCTTTTCGACGACGCGCTCCGGGAACTTGCCCTCAAGGATGCGCCGCGGCGTCGTCTCCTTGATGCCGCCGGGATAGCCGGTGTACCGGTAATATTTCTTGTCGTGAAATTTGTTGCCGGTGAACACCACCTTGCCGGCATTGATCACGATGACATTGTCGCCGCAGTCGATATGGGGGGTGAAGATCGGCAGGTGCTTGCCGCGCAGGCGCGTGGCGATCAGCGCCGCCAGACGGCCGACGACGAGGCCGTCGGCGTCGATCACGACCCATTTCTTCTCGACATCGGCCGGTTTTGCCGAATAGGTCTTCATCTGTCCGCTACTCTTTGCTGGATTTTTTTTCGGCGCCGGTCTTAGCCGGGCGCAGGCGTGCCGTCAAGCGGATAATGGCGGGAAAATGGTATTAAAACAGATATTTATTCATGCGGTAACATGATACCTCATATACGCTCGCTCGTCATTGCGAGCGTCAGCGGAGCAATCCGGAGGCGGCATGCACAGAACTGGATTGCCGCGACGCCTGTCGGCGCCTCGCAATGACGATCCCTGACCCAACCCTCCCCCTTCAAGGCGAGGGTGGACGGCGCGCGAGCGCCGTCCGGGTTGGGGTAAATCGCAAACTCGTCTGAAAGCGAAAACATTGAAATATTTACTTTTTAACCCCCACCCCCGACCCCTCCCCACAAGGGGGAGGGGAGAAGCGCCTGCGCGGGAATGACGACCGGTGGGTGCGGGAATGACGACCGGGTTGGGCTGAGAAACGCCCCTCATCTCTCCGGAATCGCGTAAGTCGCGGTGGCGTGGGCGACCAGTTCCTCCTTGCCGACCGAATGGATATAGGCCTCGACCACGGCGAGCCGCTTGCCAAGCTTCAACAGCCGGCAGTCGCAGACGAGATCGCCGGGCTCGGGCTTGCGCAGAAAATTGATGTTGAGATTGGTGGTGACGGCGAGCGCCACCGGGCCGATCGCGCCCAGGATCACCGCATAGGCGGCAAGATCGGCAAGCGCCATCATCGACGGGCCCGAGATCGTCCCGCCGGGGCGCAGATGCCGATCGCCGGCCTCCAGCCGAACGGACGCCAGGTCGGGCTCGATTTTTTCCACGTGATAGACCCGGCCGCCCTCATGGATCTGCGGGAATTCGCGCTCGAGAAAGTCCTCGAGCTCCTCGACCGTCATCTTCACGCTATTGCCCATCGCCGCCTGCCCACCCTCGCTGATGCCGCCGGACCCTCTCTATCGCGTTCCGGGCCCTTGTCCAATCGCCCGCGTCACCGTAAATCTCATTGTCGACATTTTCCACGCAACGCGCCCCCGCGGGCGCGCGACCCGACGGAGGCCGAAATGGCGAGCCCACAGGCAATCGAGGCGGAAACGGCGACGGAGCCGCCGATTTTGCGCGAGATGGATGGCGGCGTTGCGATCGTCACGCTCAATGTCCCGCGCCGGATCAACGCGCTGTCGATGGACATGCTCGCTGCGCTGAAGGAGACGCTGGAAGGCATCCGCGATGACACGGCCGTGCGCGCGGTGGTGCTGCGCGGCGCCGGGCGCGGCTTCTGTGCCGGCCACGATCTGAAGGAGATCAACGCCCACCGCCAGGACGCCGACGGCGGCAAGGGCTATTTCGCCGATCTCTTTGCCGCCTGCACCGAAGTCATGCTGATGATCGCCCGGCTGCCGGTGGCGGTGATCGCCGAGGTTCAGGGGATCGCCACAGCGGCCGGCTGCCAGCTCGTGTCGACCTGCGACATGGCGGTCGCTTCGACGGAGGCCAAATTCGGCGTCAACGGCGTCAATGCCGGCCTCTTCTGTTCGACGCCGATGGTGGCGCTGTCGCGCAACATCCCGCGCAAGGCGACGATGGAAATGCTGGTGCTCGGCGAGATCATCGATGCTAAGCGGGCGCAGTCGCTCGGCCTCGTCAATCATGTGGTCGCGCCGGACGAGCTCTCGGAGAAGACCATGGAGATGGCGAAGCGCGCGGCGCAGAAATCGCGCGCCGTCGTGGCGCTCGGCAAGCAGGCGTTCTACGCCCAAGTCGAACTCGGCATCGTCGAGGCCTATCGGCACATGGCTGATGTCATGGTTGAGAACCTGCTGATGCGCGATTCCGAGATCGGCATTTCCGCCTTCATCGAAAAGCGTTCGCCCGAATGGGAGGACAAATAGGCGGCGGTTGGAATTTCCCTCTCCCTTGAGGGGAGAGGGCAACGGAGACCCGGTGAAGCGAAGCTGAACCGTCGGTCGAAGTCGGGTGAGGGTGAAGTTCTTTCTTGGCCCCCCTCACCCAACCCTCTCCCCGGCGGGGAGAGGGCTTTGAGCACGCGTTCCGACGTGCTATCCCGCCACGTTCTCGACAACCCCCGGCATCAGGCGATGAACCACGACAGCTACAGCGACGACTACATCCGCGGCATTCTCGACGGCGTAAAAACGATCGCCATGGTCGGTGCCTCGTCGAACACCGTGCGGCCGAGCTATTTCGTCCTCAAATACCTGATCGAAAAGGGCTATCGGCTCTATCCGATCAATCCGGGCCAGGCCGGCAAACCGATACTGGGGACCGAGTTCTACGCCTCACTCGCCGATGTGCCCGAGCCGATCGACATGGTCGATATTTTCCGCAATTCGGCGGCTGCCGGGCCGATCGTCGATGCGGCGCTGGCGCTCGAACCGAAGCCAAAGGTGATCTGGATGCAGCTCACCGTGCGCAATGACGAGGCGGCGGCGCGCGCCGAGGCGGCCGGCGTAAAGGTGGTGATGAACCGCTGCCCCAAGATCGAATATGGCCGGCTCTCCAGCGAGATCACCTGGGTCGGCGTCAACTCGCGCACGATTTCGTCGAAAAAACCGAAGCTCTCCGGCGGCTTTCAGCATCTGGGCATCGGCAAGGACGGGAAGTAGGGGCCGGCCGGCGGCGCGGCCAGCGCCGGCGATTGCGTCCGCGGCGTTTCCTCGATCGTCATTGCGAGGCGCCGACAGGCGCTGCGGCAATCCGGCTCTGAGTTTGCCGCCCTGGATTCGCCGAATTGCCTATCCGCTTCCCAACCCACACCTTCCCCGCGCAAGCGGGGAACCATTGGCGTGGGCGGCAAGTTCCTGGCCCGGTTGACAATTCGAGACATCGCCCGGATCTCGACCGACATACCGTGCCGAGCGGGGCAATAGACTCCCGCTTTCGCGGGAGCGGTGAGAGATTTTCTGCCGGTGAATATCTCCAAGGTCATCGTCGGGTTTGGCCGACTGCCGTACGGCTAAACCTCTTGTGGCGCGCCCTCTCGTCCCCCTTCGGCGTCATCACCGGACGTGTTCCGGTGATCCATGGGGCCTAACAGTTTGACAATAAAGTCAGTTTGGATTGCCGGGACAAGCCCGGCAATGACACCGATCGTGGTGGGGCGGCGTCCTCGCGCAAACGCGGCTCCGGACATATCCACCGGCCGCAAACAGCCGCCGCCCGCGTCTGTCACAAAAGCTCAGAATAAAAAAATTAGAAGGAGCAATCTCGATCAAATCTCGGCATCGACCGGTCCGAGGGCGTTCGCATCATTATTGACGAAAAACCCGGCGGACATTGGAACGGCGAACATCTGAACGCGGATTTGGCGGGTAAAGGCTCATCAGAGACAAAGAGGAACTCCTATGTCCGACACCGAGAAGCGCGACCTCACCTTCGACGAATTCGACGAGATCGTCGATCCGCGCCCGGAAGAAACCGATTTCGACCGCATCGTCGATACCGCGATCAGCCGCCGCGGCCTGATGGGCGGCGCGCTCGCCTTCGGCAGCTTCGCCATGCTGAACAGCACCTTCCTCTCCACCGGCGCAAAGGCTGCAACCGACCGGTTCGCGTTCGCCCAGATCGCGGCCAATGGCAACGACGCGATCACCGTGCCGAAGGGCTACACGGCGCAAATTCTGGTCCAGTGGGGCGATCCGCTGTGGTCCGACGCGCCGGAATTCGACGACGCGACCCGCGGCACCGCCGCCAGCCAGGCCCGCGCCTTCGGCGACAACACCGACGGCATGGAAGTCTACGCCCATGGCGACAAGCTGCTTCTGACCGTCAACAACGAATACACCAACCGCAAGATCATCTGGGGCAATCGCGAGGAAGGCCAATTCGCCGAAGACGATGACGTCGCCAAGGGCAAGATGGCGCATGGCGTGACCGTCGTCGAAATCGCCGAGACCGACGGCAAATGGGGCATCGTCAAGGACAGCCCGTATAACCGCCGCATCACCCCGGACACGGAGATGATGATCACCGGTCCGGCCGCCGGCGACGATCTGATGAAGACGGCGGCCGACCCGACCGGCACCAAATCGCTCGGCACCTGGAACAATTGCGGCGCCGGCCGCACCCCGTGGGGCACGTACCTCACCTGCGAGGAAAACTTCAACGGCTATTTCTCGGCCGCCGACGAAGAACACAAGATCTCGCCGGAACTGAAGCGCTATGGCGTCTCGTCCAAGGATTGGGGCTATGGCTGGGCGACGATCGACGAGCGTTTCGACGTGGCAAAGCACCCCAACGAGCCGAACCGGGCCGGCTATGTCGTCGAGATCGATCCGCGCGACCCGAACGCGACGCCGAAGAAGCGCACCGCGCTCGGCCGCTTCAAGCACGAGAACGTCGCCTGCGTCGTCAATCATGACGGCCGGGTCGTCGTCTATATGGGCGATGACGAGCGCGGCGAGTTCATCTACCGCTATGTCTCCAACGGCGTCTACGCGCCGGGCCTGGAAACCGACTCGCTGCTCGACGACGGCACGCTCTACGTCGCCAAATTCCACGACAACGGCGCCGGCGAGTGGCTGGAGCTTTCGCCGGAAACCACCGAGATGGCGTCGATGGGCGAGGTCTGCATCCACACCCGCATCGCCGGTTCCAAGGTCAAGGCGACGACGATGGACCGCCCGGAATGGGTCACCACCAATCCGAACGCGGCCGAGGTCTATTGCGCGCTGACCAACAACAAGAACCGCGGCATCAAGCCGAACAAGGGCGGCGACCTGACCCCGGTCGGCGGCCCGAACCCGCGCGAGGCCAACAAATACGGTCAGATCGTGCGCTGGAAGCCGAATGGCGGCGACCACACCGTCAACGGTTTCGCCTGGGATCTGTTCGTCCTCGCCGGCAATCCGTCGGTCCACCAGGACGATCGCGCCGGGTCCGGGAACGTCAACAAAGACAACATGTTCAACTCGCCGGACGGGCTTAAATTCGACTCCAACGGCATCCTCTGGATCCAGACTGACGGCAACTACTCCAACGAAGAGGACTTCGCCGGTCAGGGCAACAACCAGATGCTCGCCGGCGACCCGGCGACCGGCGAAATCCGCCGCTTCCTGGTCGGTCCGAAACAGTGCGAGGTCACCGGCCTCGACTGGTCCCCGGACCGCCGGACCATGTTCGTCGGCATCCAGCATCCGGGCGAGCGCGGCGACAGCCACTGGCCGAATGGCGGCGACAGCGTGCCGCGTTCGGCGATCATTGCGGTGACCCGCGACGATGGCGGCCTGGTCGGCTGATCCGCGGTCGGCGGCGCGGCGCGCAGATTTGGCAGCGCCGCTCTGCCGCCCCTGATTGCCGGCCGGGACGCCGAAAGCGCTTCCCGGCCGCTATCGCTCGCAATGCATACGGCGACGTTGCAGGGGAATGGGATGCGGCTGACGTTCACGCGGCGCGGAGTCTTCACCGCCCTTTTTGCCGGTCTCGCCACCCTCATCGGGGCGCCGCGCGCCGTTTCCGCCGCGGGTCCCAGAACCGTCCGGCTGCAAAAATGGTCCTGCACCAACCAGGATTGCGATCCTTACATCTACGACCCGTCCGTCGGCGACATCAACATCAACGACGAGGACAATCCGATCCCGCCGGGCATCGCCTTCGAGGATTTACCGGACGACTGGGTCTGCCATGTCTGCGGCGATCCCAAGAGCCATTTCCTGCCGACGGGCGAATGGGTCGAGGTGGTGGTTTCGGGGTGATTTGAGGGTCTTTGCGCCGTCATTGCGAGGCGCGAAGCGACGACGCAATCCAGAAAGGGGCAAACTCAGCGCTGGATTGCCGCGCGGGCTGACGCCCGCTCGCAATGACGGACGGAGGCGAGGCATGGCTCCCCCTTGCGGGGACGGCTCGGGGGTGCGGCGGCGCCGTTTGCCGAAACGCCAACACCATCCACCGTTCCCGCGGAAGCGGGAACCCATTGCTCCGCTCAACACGGTATGTCGGTCACGATCCGGGCGATGTCTCGAATTCATCAACTGAACCAGGAAGTTGGCGCTCACGCCAATGGTTCCCCGCTTGCGCGGGGAAGGTGCGGATCGGGAGGCAAATGGTCCATCCGGCCCAGTCGAGACGGCAATCCAATGGCCGATCGGTACCCCGAAGCGCTTGAGTTCCTTCACGAACCGTTGGTCAAGTCGACAGGCCAATAGAACACCCGGATAAACCGGGTGGTGACGAAAGAGGGGCAAGGTGGGCTACCCCGCCCCATCGCGGCGACTCGAACTGCGCCCTCCAAACACATCGACGAGGCCGGCGGAAATAACCAGCACGGTCCCAAGCGCCTCGACCCAGCCGAAAGGCTCGTCGGTCAGCAGTGCGGCGCTGCCGATGCCGATGACGGCTTCAAGCTGAAGCAGGATGCCGAGACGCCCCGGGTCGATATGGGCCGCGCCCCACAACAGGCCCCACATGACCGGGATCAGAAAGCCGATTGCGGCCAGCAGCAGCCACGGCAGGAGCGGTTTCAACTCGGCCCAGGCCGGTGCCGTGCCGACCGCCGCGATCGGCAGCAGCGCGACGGCGAGCGCGACGGCGCTGCCATAGAGAAAGAAGGCAAAGACGGTCTCGAAAATGCCGGACCCTGGCGCCGTCCGCACCCGCATCGAGCCGACGGCCCAGATCATGCCGGACAAAAGCGCCATCGCATCGCCGAGATTGCGCGGCAGCGGCACGCCGGTCTTGCCGCCCAAAATCGTCAGGAGGCCGGCGAGCCCGAGGGTGAGGGCGACGGCCCGCGCGGCGCTCAGCCGCCGGCCCATGAAGGCGATTTCGAGCAGCGTGCTCCACACCGGCGTCACGTAGAAAAGGATCAGGGCGCGGGCGACCTCGGTCAGAAGCACGCTTTCGGCATAAAGCGCGACGGCGCCGCCGAGCAGCAGGCCCTTGGCCGGCTCGCCGATACCGGTGGTCCGGCCGCGCACAAAGCGCCACAGCGCCGCCGGAACGAGCACCAGAACGGGCGTGGCGAACTGGGCGAGCGTCGCCCACCCGGCCGAGAGCCCGGCATCCTCGAAAGCCCGCAAGGGCAGCCAAAAAAGGCCCCAGGCCGATGCCGCCAGGACGACGACCGGGACGGCCCAACGCTGCGAGGATGCATCAATCGGCATTCTGTCGCCCTTCACGGTTTGTCTGAACCATTCTGACGGATCGCTTTTGCGTCAAGACCAAGCCAGAGCGCTAATGGCCCGCCGGGTTCGTGGTCAATTGGCGTGAGGGGCGCCGATCGAGATTTCCCCCCTTGCCCTCATCCCGTCTGTTCGATAAAAAGAACGCAGCAATAGATACCGGCGCAAGCGTTCGTATAAAAGAACGCTAATATAAGCGATTTCGACAGTTAAGGGAGGGCATGTCATGAGCGAACGCACACCGGGCTTCGATACACTTTCCATCCACGCCGGCGCCAAGCCGGACCCCGCCACCGGCGCGCGGGCGACACCGATCTACCAGACCACATCCTTCGTCTTCGACGATGTCGACCACGCCGCCTCGCTGTTCGGGCTGAAGGCGTTCGGCAACATCTACACCCGCATCACCAACCCGACGACGGCGGTGCTCGAGGAGCGGGTCGCCGCGCTTGAGGGCGGGACCGCAGCGCTCGCGGTTGCCTCCGGCCATGCGGCGCAGATGATCATCTTCCACACCCTCCTGCAGCCGGGCGACGAATTCATCGCCGCGCGCCAGCTCTATGGCGGCTCGATCAACCAGTTCTCCCATTCCTTCAGAAGTTTCGGTTGGAACGTGGTGTGGGCCGACGGGCTCGACGTCGCCTCCTTCGAGGCCGCGATTACGCCGAAGACCAAGGCGATCTTCATCGAATCGATCGCCAATCCGGGCGGCGTCGTCATCGATGTCGCCGGCATCGCGGCCGTGGCCAAGAAGGCCGGCGTGCCGCTGATCGTCGACAACACGCTCGCCTCGCCCTATCTGTGGCGGCCGATCGAGCACGGCGCCGACATCGTCGTCCACTCGGCGACGAAATTTCTCGGCGGCCACGGCAATTCCATGGGCGGCATCATCGTCGACGGCGGCTCCTTCGACTGGACGGCGAGCGGCCGCTATCCGCTGATGACCGAGCCGCGGCCGGAATATCACGGCATCAACATTCACGAGACCTTCGGCAATTTCGGCTTCGCGATCGCCTGCCGGGTGCTGGGCCTGCGCGACCTCGGGCCGGCGATCTCGCCGTTCAACGCGTTCCTGATCCTGACCGGCACCGAGACGCTGTCGCTGCGCATGCAGAAGCATTGCGACAACGCGCTGGCGGTGGCCGAATACCTCTCCGATCACCCCAAGGTGACCTGGGTCAACTATGCCGGCCTCAAATCGGACGCGTGCTACGACCTGCACCAGAAATACTGCCCGCACGGCGCCGGCGCGGTGTTCACTTTCGGGGTTGCCGGCGGCTATGACGCGGGCGTGAAGCTGGTTTCCGACACCGAGCTGTTCTCGCATCTGGCCAATATCGGCGACACCCGCAGCCTGATCATCCATCCGGCCTCGACGACCCACCGGCAGGTCGCCGAGGAGCACAAAGAGGCCGCCGGCGCCGGCCCCGACGTGGTCCGGCTCTCCGTCGGTATCGAGGACAAGGACGACATCATCGCCGACCTGGATGCGGCGCTGTCGGCAGCCTGACCGCATCCTCCAAAGGCAGCAGAACCGGCCGGGCCTCCCCTCCCGGCCGGTTTCTTTCTGGCGGACGCGACTCGTCCGCGGCGCTTGCTTGCAGATGCCAAGCCAGATCGAATGATTCGGACAGCTTCACGTGCCTATCGTGATGGCCGTGTGCGTGTCAAAACACCTGGCAAGTACCGCAAACGCTTATGATCTCGGTACTGCCAATGGTTCCCCGCTTGCGTGTTCGGTTCCAGGTGATTGTTTGGATGGAATCGGTGTAGAGCAAGGTATTGCCTTTTTAAGGGAGCGCCTTGCGCCATGGAACTGAGACTGCACGCC
>JANQEG010000059.1 GCA_028278505.1 Rhodobiaceae bacterium | reverse complement strand
GGCGTGCCGGTGTTCGTCTTCCAGGAAGGCCACGACCCGATCGCCGAACCGGTTTTCCGCGAAATCGCCCGGCTTTCCGGCGGCGCCTGGTGCCGCTTCGATTCGGCGTCCGCCGAAGAATTGCGGGCGCTTTTGAAGGCGGTTGCCGCCTATGCCGCAGGCGGCCGCGCGGCGCTCGCCGATCATTCCAAGGCCCATGGCGGCAAGGCGAAACTGCTGCTGCAACAGATGCGTTGACGAGATGCTTTATCTTCTGCTCGGGGTGATCGCGTTCACGCTCGTCTATTTCGCCGCCCATGCGTTCGTCAACGCCAATCCGGCACTGGTCGCCGATCAGGTGCGCCGCGGCACCGGCATCGTCCTGCTCGTCATTGCGCTGGTGCTGGCGCTGACCGGGCGCTGGGTGTTCGCGCTGCCGGTCGCCGCGTTCGCGCTGACCTTTTTCGGGCGGCGGGCGGCGCGCCGGTCGAGCGGGCCGGGCACCTCACGGGTGCGCTCGGCGATGCTGGAGATGACGCTCGATCACGCCACCGGCGCGATGGCCGGCGAGGTGATTGCCGGCCGCTTCACGGGGCGCCGGCTCGATGACCTCGATAGAGAGGAAAGAATGGATTTGTGGCGGGAGACCGCCGCGGACGGCGACAGCCGGGCGCTACTTGAAGCTTATCTCGACCGCACGATGCCCGGTTGGCGAGACGACGTCGATGAAGACATCGACTTCGGGGCGGGCGCTGCGCCGCGCGCGGGCCCCATGAGCGAGGAGCAGGCCTACGAGATCCTTGGGCTTTCGCCCGGTGCCGGGGAGGCGGAAATCCGGGCGGCGCACAAACGGCTGATGAAACGGCTGCACCCGGACCAGGGCGGATCGACCTACCTTGCGACGCAGATCAATCAGGCTAAGGATACGCTTATCGGCAAACACGGTTGAACTCCCGACAGATGCGGCTCACTTGGACAGCGCCAGACAGGAAAAATCCTTGCGCTCAAGCTGGGCGCAGGCGGCCCAGGCGGTCTTCTTGCTCCTGAAGCCCGCAAAGCGCGCCCGCCACAGCGTCGTCTCGCCCTTGGCGACGGTCTCCGTGTAGGGAGAGACATCGTTGAGGGTCCGGCTCGCCTTGCTGCGCGCTTGGTTGATGAGGTCCAACGCATCCCGCTCCGTCGGCATTGCGCCGATCTGAATGATCCATCCCGGCCGGCGCTCGGCGACATAGGCCGAGGCGTGGGTGCTCGCCCGCGAATTGACGCTGTTGGTCACGGTGATCGTCGCGGTCGACGACGCCGCAGCCACGACGGTCCGCGCCGGCTTGGCGGTCGGCAGCGGTGCGGCGGCCAGTTCGACGGCCGTGGGCCGCGCTCCCGGCACCGGCATTGCCCCGGCATAGACCGGCGACACGGTGCGGCGGCCGGTGCTCGCCCGCTTGGTATACCGTTTCAGCAGCTTGGCCATCTGGGCGTTGCGGCTGCGGCCGGTCTTGCCGCCCATCACCACGGCAATCACGTGGCGCTTGCCGCGGCGCAGCGACGTCACCAGGTTGAAGCCGGAGGCCCTGGTGTAGCCGGTCTTGATGCCGTCGACACCCTTGACGCGCCCGAGCAGGCGGTTGTGGTTGGCGTAGCGGCGCTTGCCGTATTTGAAGCTGCGTGTCGAGAAGTATTTGTAATATTTTGGGAACCGCTCCTGCAGCGCGCGCCCGAGACGGGCCATGTCGCGGGCGGTCGTTCTCTGCCCCTTATGCGGCAGGCCCGAGGCGTTCTTGAACGTCGTCCGGCTCATGCCGAGCGCGCGCGCCTTGGCCGTCATCTTGCGGGCGAAATTGGCTTCGGTGCCGCCGAGATGCTCGGCGACGACGGTGGCGACGTCATTGGCGGATTTGGTGACGAGCGCCAGGATCGCGGTTTTCACCGTGATCGTCTGGCCGGGACGAAGGCCGAGCTTCGAGGGCGGGCGCTTGGAGGCGTATTTGGAGACCTTCATCCGCGTGCCGAGCGACAGCCGGCCGGAGTCCAGCCCCTCGAACACCATATAGAGCGTCATCATCTTGGTCAGCGAGGCCGGATAGCGCAGCTTGTCGGCATTGGTCGCCTGCAGCACGCGGCCGGTCTTGGCGTCGACGACGATCGAGGCGTATTTCGAATTGGCTTCGGCGGGGACCGCTGCGACGATGAAGGCGGCGGCGAAGCCGTACAGCGCCAGATTAGGGAGGGAACGCCGGAGCCGGCGCGGACCGCTGAGGAAACGCAAAAACTTCACGATGATACCCGTTACTCGAAAACTCTGGCGCCCGGCGATCTGCCCGGTACTGCCCGCAAACGGTCAGGGGAATCAATGTCACTTTCGGCTTCTGGTATCTCGTCGGACCGCTTACCCCGATGGTCGGCGCTGTTGACGATGACCGAATAGCGAACCAAGACCTCCCGTCCACAGGATCAGCGGTGACGCTAAGAGAACGGGGTTACAAATCGGTAAAGCGATTCGGTAAATTTTGAACATATTGCACTGCAAAAAGAATTTGACAAAAAATTGTGCGACGCATATATTCATGTTGCAGTGCAACAATATTGATTGCAGCGCGACAGCGCGAGGAGGAAGGACGATGTTCAAAGGATTTGACGGTTTTCAGAATACGGGCAAAGAGAATATGGACCTCGCCCTGGTGAGCCTGGGCAATGTGTCGAAGAACGTGCAGATGATGACCGCCGAGGTCGCGGATTTCTCCAAGAAGTCGTTCGACGACGGCGCCGCGGCGCTGGAGAAGCTGATCGGCGCAAAAAGCCTCGATGCCGCCATCGAAGTGCAGGCCGACTACGTCAAGTCAACCTATGAAGGCTATGTCGGTCAGGTGACGAAGCTGGGCGAAATGTATGCCGATCTCGCCAAGGAGGCCTATAAGCCGTTCGAGAAGGTTTTCGACAAGGCCTGACGCCCGAATCCGTCGTTTCGGGACCGGCGGCCCCGCCGGCAAGACAACACCCGTGTAGAGAAGCCCGGTTTTCGGCCGGGCTTTTTCGTGTCGCGGCGGCGGGCTGCCGCGGCGTCGCCGAGAAATCTCGATCTCCGTCATTGCGCGTAAACCGAAGTGCCTTAAAATCGCGCGTGTCGTCCCTAAATAATGTCCTGCGGTGGAATCACGTCATCGATTCTCCGCCGGGGGATTTCCGAACGTGGCGGGAACATGCGCTTCGATCCGTTTATGAGCAAAGACGATCGCGAGGACGGCGGCGACGAGGGACGCGGCACCGAGGTCATCACCAAGGTGCGGCCGAAGACCAAGCGGCCCAGCCTCTACCGCGTTCTGATCCTCAATGACGACTACACGCCGATGGAGTTCGTGGTGCACGTGCTGGAGCGGTTTTTCCAGAAGAACCGGGAGGATGCGACCCGGATCATGCTGCACGTCCACCACCACGGGGTCGGCGAGTGCGGGGTCTTCACATACGAGATCGCCGAAACCAAGGTGACGCAGGTGATGGACTTTGCCCGCAGACACCAGCATCCTCTGCAATGCGTGATGGAAAAGAAATGAGGAAACGACGTGCCGTCATTTTCCCGCAGTCTTGAGAAATCGATTCACCAGGCCCTGGCCCATGCCAATGAGCGCGGACAGGAATTCGCCACCCTGGAGCATTTGCTGCTGGCGCTGGTCGACGATGCCGATGCCGCCGCGGTGATGCGCGCCTGCAATGTCGATCTCGACCTGCTGCGCCGCAATCTCGTCGAATATGTCGACACCGAGCTCGACAATGTCGTCGGCCATCCGGGCGATGATGCCAAGCCGACAGCCGGCTTCCAGCGCGTCGTCCAGCGCGCCGTAATCCACGTGCAGTCCTCGGGCCGCGAGGAGGTGACCGGCGCCAACGTGCTGGTGGCGATCTTCGCCGAGCGCGAGAGCCACGCCGCCTATTTCCTGCAGGAGCAGGACATGACCCGCTACGACGCGGTCAACTACATCAGCCACGGCATCGCCAAGCGTCCCGGCATGTCGGAGCCGAAGACCGTCCAGGGCGTCGACGACGATACCAGCACCGCCCATGACGGCGACAGCGGCGACAAGAAGTCCGACGCGCTCGAAGCCTATTGCATCGACCTCAACAAGAAGGCCCGCGACGGCAAGATCGATCCGCTGATCGGCCGCGAATCCGAGATCCAGCGGACAATTCAAGTATTATGCCGGCGCCAGAAGAACAATCCGCTGTTCGTCGGCGACCCCGGCGTCGGCAAGACGGCGATCGCCGAAGGCCTGGCGCTGCGCATCATGCGCAACGAGGTGCCCTACGTCCTCTCCGATTCGACCATATTCGCCCTCGACATGGGCGCGCTCCTGGCCGGCACCCGCTATCGCGGCGATTTCGAGGAGCGGCTGAAGCAGGTGGTCAAGGAGATCGAGGACTATCCGGGCGCGATCATGTTCATCGACGAGATCCACACGGTGATCGGCGCCGGCGCCACCTCGGGCGGGGCGATGGACGCCTCCAATCTCTTGAAGCCGGCGTTGCAGAGCGGTCTCATCCGCTGCATCGGCTCGACTACCTATAAGGAATTCCGCCAGTTCTTCGAAAAGGACCGGGCGCTGCTCCGCCGCTTCCAGAAGATCGACATCAACGAACCGTCGCTTGAGGACGCGGTCGACATCCTCAAAGGGCTGAAGCCCTATTACGAGGAGCACCACGAAATCCGCTATACGGGCGAGGCGATCAGGGCGGCGGTCGATCTGTCGTCGCGCTACATCCACGACCGCAAGCTGCCCGACAAGGCGATCGATGTCATCGACGAGGCCGGCGCCTCGCAGAAGCTGGTGCCGGAATCGCGGCGCCGCAAGACCATCGGCCTGAAGGAGATCGAGGCGACGGTCTCGACCATGGCGCGGATTCCGCCAAAGACCGTGTCCAAGGACGACGCCGAGGTGCTGCAGAACCTGGAGACCAATCTGAAGCGGGTCGTCTACGGCCAGGACCAGGCGATCGACGCGCTGTCGGCCTCGATCAAGCTCGCCCGCGCCGGCTTGCGCGAACCGGAAAAGCCGATCGGCGCCTATCTGTTCTCGGGCCCGACCGGCGTCGGCAAGACCGAGGTGGCGCGCCAGCTCGCCGACACGCTCGGCGTCGAGCTGATCCGCTTCGACATGTCGGAATATATGGAGCGCCACACGGTTTCGCGCCTGATCGGCGCGCCGCCCGGCTATGTCGGCTTCGACCAGGGCGGGCTCCTCACCGACGGCATCGACCAGCACCCCTATTGCGTGCTGCTCCTCGACGAGATCGAGAAGGCCCATCCCGATCTCTTCAACATCCTGTTGCAGGTGATGGACCACGGCAAGCTGACTGACCACAACGGCAAGCAGGTCGATTTCCGCAACGTCGTGCTGATCATGACCACCAATGCGGGCGCCGCCGATCTCGCCAAGGCGCCGATGGGCTTCAACCAGGCCAAGCGCGAAGGCGACGACACCGAGGCGATCAACCGCATGTTCACGCCGGAATTCCGCAACCGGCTCGACGCGGTCATCACTTTTGCCAGCCTGCCGTCGCAGGTGGTCAACCGGGTGGTCGAGAAATTCGTGATGCAGCTTGAGGCGCAACTCGCCGACCGCGGCGTCACCTTCGAGCTCACCGAGGAGGCGACCAAGTGGATCGCCGAAAAAGGCTATGACGAGCGCATGGGCGCGCGTCCGCTCGGCCGCGTCATCCAGGAGCACATCAAGAAGCCGCTCGCCGACGAGGTGCTGTTCGGCACCCTCAAGAAGGGCGGCACCGTCAAAGTCTCGGTGGAGAAGAAGGAAGACGGGCGCACCGGCTTGAAGCTTGAGGCGATCGAGGATGTGGCGGTGCGGCCGAAGCCGCCGGCCAAGAAAAAGCCGAAGAAGCGGGCGCCGGCCAAGGCTAGCTCCGGCAAGGCCAAGGCGACCAAGCCCAAGCCGCCGGAGCCGGAACTGACGGCTGCGCCCGAAAAGCCGGCCCGGTCGAGCGTGCCGCGGCTGCCGCGACCGAAGAAATAGGCGAGCGGGGCGCGGGCCGGCGCTGTTCGCCAGACGTGTACCAAGCGGCGCGTTCAAGGCCCGGTGGTATTGCCGGCGATCTCGGCACCGTCATTGCGAGGCGCCGACAAGCGCCGCGACCCATTGCTTTCCGGTGAAAGTTCTTGCGCTCCGTTTCGCCGTCCTTCTCGGCATCCTTCACACAGGCGCCCACACCACCCACCGCCCCCGTGCAAACGGGGGCCCATTTCATTGAAATGGAACCTCCACCTTTGGTGGAGGGCTGGACGAGTTCTACATTGAAAGCAAGAAACCTCCACGCTTGGACCATTGGAGTGGTG
>JANQEG010000124.1 GCA_028278505.1 Rhodobiaceae bacterium | reverse complement strand
TCAGGAAATATCCCTGTTCGAACGTCGCCGAATTGATGCGATGGCCGGTTAGCGCGACCTCGCCGTTGCCCACCTTTCCCGCGAAAGCGGGAATCCAATTATCCCCTCGATACGCTCTGTCGTCGGCTATTGCGGGTTGGAGATTCGACTGACAAAACAAGCGCCAATAGGGACGGATCGGCCAATAGACACCCGCTTTCGCGGGTGAGGTGCCAAGAAGTTCGCTTTGTGCGCAGATTTTTTCCACCCAGAGCTGCGCAAATCGGCAAGAAGTGTGAATCCCCGAGCGCTTTCGCGGGGAAGGTGCGGATCGGGAGGCCAGCCTAACCGGACACCAATGGCCGGGCGCCGCGGAACCGGACCCCGCAGTCACGCCCAGGGCCGGCTGGTCGCGGCCTTTTGCTCATAGGCCGCGATCCGGTCGGCCTTTTCGAGCGTCAGGCCGATATCGTCGAGACCGTTCAAGAGGCAGTGCTTGCGGTGCGGATCGATGTCGAAGGCGATCGTGCCGCCATCGGGCCCGCGGATCTCCTGCACCTCGAGATCGACGGTCAGCGTCGCGTTGGCGCCGCGCTCGGCATCGTCGAACAGCTTTTCCAGTTCCGCCGCCGTCACCGTGATCGGCAGAATGCCGTTCTTGAAGCAGTTGTTGTAGAAAATGTCGGCGAACGATGTGGAGATGACGCAGCGAATGCCGAAATCGAGCAATGCCCAAGGCGCGTGCTCGCGGCTCGATCCGCAGCCGAAATTGTCGCCGGCAACGAGAATCTGCGCTTCGCGACAGGCCGGCTGGTTGAGGACGAAATCGGGGTTCTCCGCGCCGTCATCGGCGAACCGCATTTCGGCGAAGAGGCCGGCGCCGAGGCCGGTGCGCTTGATCGTCTTCAGATATTGCTTCGGGATGATCATGTCGGTGTCGACATTGATCATGTTCATCGGCGCCGCGACGGCGGTGAGCGTGGTGAATTTTTCCATTGCGTTCCCGGCGCCGCTGCGGCGCGCTCATTGGATGCTGCCGCCGCTGTCATGCGGTTTTCGGCCGGCGAGGTCAAGGCCATTGCCGTCCGGTAAAAGCGGGCTCTGCGGTCGATGTCACCCCTTTCCGTCGTCATTGCCCGCTTCATGCGGGCAATCCAATGGCCTGTCTTCACCCAGAAGCGCCGGAAACCCTTTACGAACGCTTTGATCAAGCTGACAAGCCAATGGACCACCCGGATAAACCGGGTGGTGACGAAGGAGGGGTTGGGCGGTGACGAGAGAGGTCTTGGATGGTGACGTCGGAACAGGGAGGTGTAACCCGCGCCCGGCCACACCTCCGGCCGGGAAAAACCCTAGTCGTAGTAGATCTCGTTGTCGTCGAGATAGACGTTGCTCGCCGCGCAGATGTCGATCGAGATCGGCTCGTCGAGCACCTCGCTGGCCTGATCGGCACCGAGCCAGCCGACCCGGAGGGTCTGGTCGCAAAGGCCGCTGTCGGCGGTGAACTGCGCCTCGGCGCTCTCGCTCGGCATGATCGCGTCGTTGAGCCAGTTCTGGCTCCAGCCCGAACCGTCATTGGTATAGAAGCCGACGACGACATTGTTCGACGTGTTGTTGTAGATGGTGAAATAGCCCTCGGAACCCGTTCCCTGGGCCGCGGCGGTCGCCGCGGACGCGGCCATCACTGCGGCCGCCATCAGGCCGGCCTTCAACATGCGCATTTGCTATCCCCCTGGATCGGTTCTGTTTTGTTTGATGAGATCAAGGCTTGCATGTGCGAATGAATATAACAAGCGGAATCGGGCGCCGCGGCGGATCGGCATCGCTGCGGCGATCACTCCGCCGCCGCCTCGATCCGGTCCATGTCGTCATCGGAAAGGCCGAAATGATGGCCGATCTCGTGCACCAGCACGTGGGTGATGATGGCGCCGAGCGTTTCCTCGTGTGCGGCCCAGTAGTCGAGGATCGGCCGGCGATAAAGCGTGACCATGTTCGGCATCTGCCCGGTCCACTGGCCGGGGCCGCCCTGGGCCATGCCGGTGCCGGTAAAGAGCCCGAGCAGGTCGAATTCGGACTCAAGCGCCAGATCCTCGATCTCGTCGATATCGGGGAAGTCCTCGATGCGGATCACCAGTTCCGAGCACAGCCGGCGGAAATCGTCCGGAAGCCGGAAGAACGCGTCATAGGCGAGCGCGACGAAGGTCTCGGCATCGGGGGCTTCTGCCCGCGACCAGTCGACGCCGCCGATGATCGTGGATTTGATGCGCTCGCCCATGTTACGCCCGATTGACCCGTGCGCCGCCCCTGTCAGACCTTCGGCACCACATAGGTGATGATCAGGTAGATTGCGAGCGCGATGAAGCCGATGACGGAGAGCGCCCGGCCGATGCGGCGGCCCCAAAGCTCGACGGTGTCGTCCTTGTCGGCATCGTCGGCGGCGAGATGGGCGCGGGCACGGTCGGCCACCCGCGCCATCGACGAGGTGCCGATCGTCTCGGAGTCGTTGGCGACCCGGGCCAGTGCCTCCTCCGCCTCGCGGCGGCGGGCCTCGTCGCGTCTTTCGCGTTCAGATGCCATTTGTGCGCTTGAAA
>JANQEG010000102.1 GCA_028278505.1 Rhodobiaceae bacterium | reverse complement strand
CATGGGGGGTTCCTCGGTATTGTCTGCAAACAACACCGTGAATCATGTTCGCAATGATTTGGGAATCCCCCACCCAAACCCTTATCCAGAATCGGGGTTCCGTAATCTTTACCCCGACAAAATACCGCGTCGGTCATTTGCGTTCCGTCAATTATGATGTTCCGCCAAACTGCTTGACTATCGATCCCGTCACGGGGCGGTATACTCTGACGGCAATTTTCTCGCCAAGGAGATCGAAATGGCAGACAAGGATCCCTTTCCGGGCATCGACTGGTTCGAGAATGCCTGGAAGAACAGCGCCGAGTTTTTCGAGAAGACGTCGGCGATGGACAAGCTCGGCGATGTCAATCGCGACATGATCGACCGCATGCAGAACATGGCCGAGGAGACCTTTACCTTCATGCACAGGCGCATGCAGGCGGATTTCGACATGGCCAAGCGGTTCTCCGAATGCCGTTCGCCGGAGGATTTCGCCGAGGTGCAGGCGGCTTTTCTGCGCGGGATGTGGGAAGACTATACCAAGCAGGCGATGTCGGTCGGCGAAACGGTCCGGGATGCGGCCGGTGCCGCCTGGCGCGAAGCGGCCGAGACGACCGGTACGGTCCCGCCCGAGGGCGGGAAGAAGAAATAGGCGTTGCCCGAAACTAAGGGCCGCCGCATCCGGGTCCGCGGCCTCGTTCAGGGTGTCGGCTTTCGGCCGCATGTGTGGCGGATCGCCCGTACTTTCGGGCTTTCCGGCCGGGTGTTGAACGACGGCGCCGGCGTTGAGATCGAAATCTGGGGCCGACCGGCGGAACTCGATCGTTTCCTGAAACGCCTCGACGCCGAGCCACCGCCGCTTTCGCGCATCGACGGGATCGAGACCGAGGCGCTTGCCGGCGCACCGCCTGCGGCCGGTTTCCGGATCGCCGAAAGCGGTTCCGGCCCGGTCGCCACCGGCATCGTGCCCGATGCCGCGACCTGTCCGGCCTGTCTTGCCGAGATCGCCGACCCGGGCGACCGGCGCTATCGCTATCCCTTCACCAATTGCACCCATTGCGGCCCGCGGCTCTCGATCGTGCACGCGATCCCTTATGACCGTGCCACCACGTCGATGAATGTCTTCGAGATGTGCGCCGACTGCCGCGCCGAATATGAAGACCCGGCCGACCGCCGCTTTCACGCCCAGCCCAATGCCTGCCCGGCCTGCGGCCCCAAAGTCTGGCTCGAGGACCGCGCCGGGCCGCTGCCGGGCGCCGACCCGATCGCCGAGACGGCCGAACACCTGCAGGGCGGCGCGATCGTCGCGGTCAAGGGGATCGGCGGCTTTCACCTGGCGTGCGACGCGACCGACGACCGTGTTGTCGACGAATTGCGGCGGCGCAAGCGCCGCGCCGACAAACCGCTGGCGCTGATGGCCGCCGATCTCATGATGGCCCGGCAGTTTGCCGAGATCAGCGCCGAGGAGGAAGCGGCGCTGGAAAGCGCCGCCGCCCCGATCGTCCTCGTCCGCAAGGCCGGACAAAAGCTCGCCGCCGGCATCGCGCCGGGGCAGGACCATGTCGGGTTCATGCTGCCCTATACGCCGCTGCACCATCTGCTGATGCAGCGCCTCGACCGACCGATCGTGCTGACCTCGGGCAATCTTTCCGATGAGCCGCAGGTGACCGGCAATGACGCGGCGCGCGAGCGGCTGGCCGGCATTGCCGATTTCTGGCTGATGCACGACCGCGAGATCGTCAACCGGCTCGACGATTCGGTGATGCGCTGCGATGAAACGGGGCCGGCGATCCTGCGCCGCGGCCGCGGCCTTGCGCCCGAACCGCTCGCCCTGCCGGAGGGTTTCGAAAAAGCGCCGAACATCCTCGCCATGGGCGGCGAGCTGAAATCGACCTTCTGCCTCATGGCCGGCGGCCGCGCCGTCCTGTCCCAGCATATCGGCGATCTCGAGGAGGCCGGCACCCATGCCGACTACCGCCGCACCCTTGCGCTTTACCGGCATATGTTCGCGTTCGATCCGGACGTGATCGCGGTCGATCAGCACCCCGACTATCTCTCCACCCAATGGGGCGAGGCGCTCGCCGAGGAGACCGGTGCGGCGATTGTCGCCGTGCAGCACCATCACGCCCATCTCGCCGCCTGCCTCGCCGAGAACGGCGTCGCCCCCGGCGACGACCATTCGCTCGGCATCGTTCTCGATGGGCTCGGGCTCGGCGACGACGGCACCATCTGGGGCGGCGAATTTCTCGTCGGCGGCTATTCCGGCTATCGCCGCGCCGGCCATTTCCTGCCCGTGGCGCTGCCGGGCGCGGCGCAGGCCATGCACGAGCCGTGGCGCAATGCGGTTGCGCATCTGCGGGCCGCCTTCGGGGCTGGCTTTGCCGATCGGCTGGCGGGCACCGGCTTTGCCGACTTCCTTCAGCAAAAGCCGCTGGACCTCCTCGATCGGATGATCGAGAGCGGTGTCAACGCGCCGCTCGCTTCTTCGGCAGGGCGGTTGTTCGATGCCGCCGCGGCACTCGTCGGCCTCTGCCCGGAGCGCCAGGGCTATGAGGGCCAGGCGGCCATGGAACTGGAGGCCAGCGCCCGACCTTTTCTTGCCGAGGCGTCGGCCTATCCGGCGGAGATCGGGGAGGGCGATCCGGTGGTGCTGTCCTGGGCGCCGATGTGGGCGGCGCTTGTCGACGACCTCGCCGCCGGGGCGCCAGTCGGCCTCATCGCCGCGCGCTTCCATAACGGGCTGATCGAAGCCGTTGCCGGTGCGGCGGAGAGGATCGCCCGCGACAATGGCGTCGACCGCATCGTGCTTTCCGGCGGCGTGCTGCAGAACAAGATCCTGGCCGAAGGCCTGACGGCGCGGCTTGCCGCCGCCGGCTTCGCCGTGCTCTGCCATCACCATTTGCCGGCCAACGACGGCGGCCTTGCGCTCGGCCAGGCGGCGATTGCGGCACTCAGGTGACCCCCTCTCCCTTTGAGGGAGAGGGATACGAAGACCCGGTGAACCGAAGCTGAACCGCGGTCGACGTCGGGTGAGGGTAAGCGGCGTTTCCCCCCTCACCCAGCTTCGGCTAAGCAAATCCGCTGGATTTGCAAGCCTCAGCATCCCTCTCCCTCAAGGGAGAGGGCTTTGCGCCGTGGGCAGGGGCCAGCGATCTTCGTCCCCTCCCCCCTTGCGGGGGAGGGACAGGGAGGGGGGTCGAAAGATAAAATAACAACGTTTCGGACGGCGCATACGTTTGCGTTTTACCCCCACCCGGCCGGCGCTGACGCGCCGTCCACCCTCGCCTTGAAGGGGGAGGGTTGCGCCAAGCGTGCGGCTTGCCGCGCGTAACTATCTTAGAAACTTATATTTTCGGCGCCGCCAACGGTTCCCCGCTTGCGCGGGGAAGGTGCTTAATTGATGCGCAAACGCCAACACCATCCACCGCCCCCGTGAAAACGGGGGTCCATTGCCCCGCTCAACAAGGTATGCCGGCAGCGTTTGGCATTACGATAACGAAAACAGGGGATCGTGCCTCAACACCGGGTCATGCGCGGGCTTGTCCCGCGTATCCAGGCCGACTGCTCCGATATCTGCTGCCTGAATTGCGGGGACAGGCCCGGCAATGACGGGCGCTCGCGCCCCTGCAAAGAAGACGGCCAGGGAACGGCTTCAGCGCCCCTTCCACACCGGATCGCGCTTTTCGGCGAAGGCGCGGAAGCCTTCCAGATTGTCCTCCGAAGCATAGAGCTCGTCGACGGTGCGGAACTGGCGTTTGGTGATCCAGTTCATCGCCTCCTGGAAGCCCATCGCCTCGGCCTCGCGGGCGACCTCCTTGATCGCCGCAAAGACGAGCGGCGGGCCGGCTTCCAGCGTGCGGGCGATCTCCCAGACCCGATCCATCAGCTTGTCGGCCGCAAGCACCTCGTTGACGAGGCCCCAGCGTGCGGCCTCCGCCGCGTCCATCCAGCGGCCGAGATAGAGCATCTCCATCGCCACGTGATAGGGGATGCGCTTCGGCAGCTTGACGGTCGCCGCATCGGCGAGCGTGCCGGCGCGGATTTCCGGCAGCGCGAAGCTCGAATGCTCGGCGGCATAGATCAGATCGCAGGCGAGCGCGATTTCGAAGCCGCCGCCGACCGCCATGCCGCTGACCGCGGCGATCACCGGCTTGTTGAGCCCGCGCAATTCCTGCAGCCCGCCGAAGCCGCCGACGCCGTAATCGCCGTCGACCGCATCGCCGCCGGCGGCCGCCTTCAGATCCCAGCCGGCGGAGAAGAACTTGTCGCCCTCGGTCTTGAGGATCGCGACGCGCAAGCCCGGATCGTCGCGGAATTGCCTGAACGTCTCACCCATCAGCCGCGAGGTTGCCAGATCGATGGCGTTGGCCTTCGGCCGGTCGAGGGTGACCTCGAAAATGCCGCCCTTGCGGCGGCTGCGGACCATTTCAGTCATTGTCATCCTCCATAACGATCAGCGCATCGGCGATCCACGCGCCAGCACCGGCGGCGCAGACGATAAGCGGGTTGACGTCGAGTTCCCGTATTTGGCCGGCGGCGGCAAACCGGGCGATGCCGTCGATCGCCGCGATCGCGGCATTTAGATCGGCGCGGGGCCGGCCGCGATAGCCGTCAAGCAGCGGAGAGAAACGCAGACCCTTCAACGCCGCCGCGATGTCGTCGCGGCTTGCCGGCAAAAGCAGCGTCCGGCTGTCGGCGATGATCTCGACGAGCACGCCGCCACTGCCCACCGTCATCACCGGGCCGAATTGGGGATCGGTGGTGATCCCGACGATCAGTTCGGCGACGCCGCCGACCATTTTTTCGACCAGAAGGCCGCTGCCAAGCTGCGCCAACTCTTCAGCCGCCGCGTTGACCGCCACCGCGTCGCCAAGGCCGAGGCGGACGGCGCCGTGCTCGGATTTGTGGGCGAGCCCGAGCGCCTTGAGCGCAACCGGAAAGCCGAGCGACAGCGCTGCTTCGACGGCCGCGTCCGCGGTTTCGACCCGCCGCCCCGGCGGCACCGGCAGGCCGGCGGCGGCAAGGCGCGATTTCGCCTCCGCCTCGTCAAGCATCACCGTCAGTCCGTCCGCTTTCGCGATTATGCCCGAGACGGCGGCGACCGGCGCCGCAACCGGCTTCTGCCATGCCGCGCCGATATCGGCGGCGCATTCGGCCGCCGTCAGCGCCTCGTCGACGCCGGCCATCGGCGCCAGACCACGGTCCAGAAGCAGCAAAGCGGCCCGTTCCGGCATGTTTTCCGGCAGCGTCGCCAGAACCGCGCCCTTGGCACCGCTTCGCTTCAGCGCGGTTTCGAACGAATCGACCGCCGACCACCATTCTGCATCCGAGCAGCGATCGGCGCGGGGAAAATCGAGGCCGAGGAGATTGAGATCGAAATCATCGGCAACAAGCTCCGAAAAGGTCGCCGTCATCGCCGCTTCGTCGTTCCAGATATAGGTGTGGTAGTCGAGCGGATTGGCGACCGCCACGCCCGGCCCGAGCGCCGCCTCGACGGCCTTGCGGCGGCCTTCCGAAAGTGCCGGAAAGCCGACCGGCCGCCCGACCGCGCTGTCGGCGACGATCGAGACCTCGCCGCCCGACGACACCATGTAGGAGAGCCGCGGGCCGGCAAGCGGCCCGGCGGCCAAGAGCAGTTTGAGCGTTTCCAGGAAGACCGGCGCCGAGCGCACCGAGCCGATGCCGAGCCGGCGCAGGAACGCCTGCGACACCGCCTCGGACCCGGCCAGCGAGGCGGTGTGGGTCAGCGCTGCGGCGCGCGCGATCTCCGAGCGGCCGACTTTTAGCGCGACGATCGGCTTTTGCAGCTCCCGCGCCCGCGCCGCCAGCCGCTCGAAGCCGGCGACCGAGTCGAAGCCTTCGATGTGCAGGCCGAGCACGCCGACGCACGGTTCCTCGATGAGGCCGAGCGCCAGTTCCGATATCCCCGTCTGCGCCTGATTGCCGACGGTCATCACATAGGCGAGCGGCAGGCCGCGGGTCTGCATGGTCATGTTGATGGCAAGGTTGGACGACTGGGTGATGATTGCCGCCCCGCGCCGCCCGGCCTCAAGCCGCTCGCCGCCATGCTGGTCCGGCCAGAGAATGGCGCCGTCGGCATAGTCGATGAAGCCGTAGCAGTTCGGCCCAATGATCGGCATCTCGCCGGCGGCCGCAATCAAATCCTCCTGCAAGCCGTCGCCGTCATGGGTTTCGCGAAAACCCGAGGCGAAGCAGATCGCGCCGCCGGCGCCGAAATTCGACAAGGCCCGGATGATGTCGATGGTGTATTTGCGGTTGACGGCGATGAACGCCGCATCGGGCGCACCGGGCAGGTGCTCGACATGGGTCACCGCCGGCAGGCCCTCGACTTCGTTGCGGGTCGGATGCACCGGCCAGATTTCGCCCTGATAGCCCATCTTCCGGGTCTGGCGGATGGCCGCCGCCGCCCATTTGCCGCCGAAGAAGGCGATCGATTTCGGCCGGAGCAGGCGGTCGAGCCGGCGCAGTTTTTCTTTTGTATCTCCGAACAACTCCACCGCCTCATGTTCTTTTGGTATACTTACTTTGGTTTTGGCCTATTTGTGTTTGCGCCATCTCTGTAGTCTGTTGGCGGCGGAGGGGAAGGTGGTGGATCTTTTGGTTTTTGTTGCGGTTTATCTTTGTCGCTCATCATAATCTCCGCTAAATTGGTGGGAACGTAGCATGAACAAACATAACCAGGATTGCGACAAGAGGCAATGCCGCTATCACGAGGATTATTCTGGCCCACAAGCTCAAACGGGCTTTTTGAATATTTCTTTCTTGATTGATTGACGCATTGTCAATTAAACGCTGTTCTAAAAATTCAGTGTAATCCGCTTCATATGTATCGGAATCGTATTTTTTTAGTTGGTTTCTATAGTCAACTAAATCTCTTGGTGAATTGGGATATGCGGTTTTAAAATATATTGTTGCAAAAATACATATAGATACTGAAGAAAGGCATGAAATTAACGATATCCAAATCAAATAATTTAAAAGATATACAGAGTTCATGATTTTAAAATCAACTGAACGGAGGGAAATGAAAGCAATGGATGAAATTAATGCTAAAGATAGCTGAAATGTATGCTTCAAGTTTTCATTTATTTCAGAGCGTCTTTGCAGCTCTAATTCGTAGTGATCTTTCCAGGAGTAAATCATGTCGGCGGCCTTTATTGAGAAACTGATTCTTTTCTAATTATAGTTTAGGAACCTAACGGCCGCAGCAGGGCGCGCGAAATGATGTGGCGCTGGATTTCGCTGGTCCCCTCCCAGATGCGCTCGATGCGGGCGTCGCGCCAGATGCGTTCGAGCGGCAATTCCTCCATCAGCCCCATGCCGCCATGGATCTGGATCGCCTCGTCGGCGACCATGGCCAGCATCTCGCTCGCCTTCAGCTTGGCCATCGCCATGTCGGCATCGCTGGCCCGGCCCTGGTCGTATTTCCAGCCGGCCTCCCAGACCATCAGTTCCGCCGCCTTCAACTCGATCGCCATGTCGGCGAGCTTGAACGAGACGCCCTGGAACTTACCGATCTTCTGACCGAACTGCTCGCGCGTCGCGGCCCACTCCACGGCATGGGCAAAGGCGCGTTCGGCGCGGCCGAGGCAGGTCGCCGCCACCTGCAGCCGGGTTGCGCCGAGCCATTCATTGGCGACGTCGAAACCTTCATGCACCTCGCCGAGCACGGCGTCCCCCGGCAGCCGGCAGTCGTCGAATTCGAGCACGGCGTTGGTGTAGCCGCGATGCGAGACGTTGCGGTAGCCGTCGCGCACCGCATAGCCGGGATGGCCCTTGTCGACGAAGAAGGCGGTGATCAGCTTCTTCTTGCCGCGCGGTGTTTCCTCCTCGCCGGTCGCCATGAAACAGATGGCGAAATCGGCCTCCTCGGCATGGCTGATGAAGTGTTTTGTGCCGTTGAGGACCCAGTCGGAGCCGTCGCGCACGGCGCTCGCCTTCATGCCGCGCAGATCGGAGCCGGCGCCGGGTTCGCTCATCGCCAGGCAGTCGGATTTCTCGCCGCGGACGCAGGGGAAAAGGTATTTCTCGCGCTGTTCGGGCGTGCCGGCGAGCAGGATGTTGGAGGGCCGCGCCACGCAGGTCCAGTGCAGGGCGTAATTGGTGCGACCGAGCTCCTTTTCGTAGAGCAGCCAGGTCAGCGTATCGAGCCCGGCGCCGCCCACATCCTCGGGCATGTTGGCGGCATAGAGCCCGGCGTCGATCGCCTTCGCCTTCAGTTCTTCGGCAAGCTCCGGGCGCAGCACGCCGGTGCGCTCGATCTCCGCCTCGTGCGGATAGAGTTCCTTTTCAACGAAGCTGCGCGTCGTCTCGACGATCAGCCGCTGTTCTTCGCTCAGATCGAAATCCATGGGACTACCTCCGCTCGCCGACCCGGCGGCCGGCGCCCTCCGGCCTGTCGAGCCGCGCATGCGCCTCGGCGATCGGCATGAGTTTGTCGAGAATTGATGCGGTTGCCGGCGCCGCGCGCCCGGCCTCGACATGTAAGAGCAGGTGTTCGCCGGTGGCGATCACCGCGTCGCCGTCGCCCTTGTGAATCCGGTGGAAAAGGTGCAGGCGCTTTTCATCCGCCGAGAGCACCTGGCAGGTCGCATAGAGCGGCGCGCCGAGCCGGGCTTCGCCGAGATGGCGGATATGGGTCTCGACCGTGTAATAGCTGCCGCCCGTGCCGACATAGTCCATGTCGACGCCGATCAGGTGCAGAAGCGCGTCGGTGGTCTCGCCGAGCACCTGCAGGTAGCGGAACTCGGTCATGTGGCCGTTATAGTCGAGCCAGGCCGGATTGACCGTGGTCTCGATCAGCCGCAGCGGCCCGGACAGGTCAAGATCGCCGGCCCGCTCGTCGCGGTCGGCCCAGAGCCAGTCCTCGAATTCCTTGAGGAGCTTGCCGGCGCCCCAGCCGCGGCCGTTGTCGCCGCCCTTCAGCGCCTGCAGGATGGCGACGAGATTGTCGTCGCGGAGCCGCTCCAGATCGCGCACGGTAAGCTCGCCGGAACAGGCGTCGCACTGGCTGGCGATCGTCTCGATCAGCTCCTCGGTCAGTTCCGGCACGTCGGTCAGCTTGGTCCACGGCCAGTGCAGCGCCGGCCCGAACTGGTGCAGGAAATGGCGCATGCCGGCCTCGCCGCCGGCGATCTGGAAGGTCTGAAAAAGCCCCATCTGGGCCCAGCGCAGGCCGAACGAATAGCGCATGATGTCGTCGATCTCGCCGGTCGTCGCCACCCCGTCCTTGACCAGCCACAGCGCCTCGCGCCACAGCGCCTCCATCAGCCGGTCGGCGACGAAGGCCTCGATCTCGTGCTCGATGGCGACACCCTTCATGCCGATTTCGGCGAGATCGGCCTTGGCGCGGTCGAGCGCTTGCGTGCTCGTCGCCGCACCGCCGACCAGTTCGACCAGCGGCAGCAGATAGACCGGGTTGAAGGGGTGGGCGACGAACATCCGCTCCGGATGGCGCAGCCCGGCCTGCATGTCGCTCGGCAACAGGCCGGAGGTCGACGAGCCGATCAGCGCGTCCGGCCGCGCCGCGGCGTCGATCTGCTGATGGACCTTCTGCTTGAGGTCGAGCCGCTCGGGCACGCTTTCCTGAATCCAGTCGGCGTCGGCGACAGCCTCTTCCAGGGTCTTGGCGAAATTGAGCCGGCCGCGTTTCGGCAGCGGCGCCATGGTCAGCTTGGCGTAGGCGCGCTCGGCATTGACCAGCACCTCGCCGACCTTGCGCTGCGCCTCCTCATGGGGGTCGTAGATGGTGACGTCGTGGCCGGAGAGCACGAACCGCGCCGCCCAGCCGCCGCCGATCACCCCGCCGCCGATGCAGGCGGCCTTTCTGACCAGACGTGTCATGATCGCCGTCTCCGCCGGATATCAGCTTCGCTTTTTAAGCTTCAGCTTCGCCCGAACCTCGTCGGGGCCGAGCACGCGGATATTCATGGCTTCCAGGATCGTCACCGCCCGCTCGACCAGCGCGCCATTGGTGGCGAGCACGCCGCGGTCGAGATAGATGTTGTCCTCAAGCCCGACACGGACATTGCCGCCGGCGAGCGCGGCCGCGGCCACATAAGGCAGTTCGTTGCGGCCGATCGAAAAGGCGGAGAACACCCAGTCCTCGGGGATCGCGTTGACCATCGCCATCAGCGTGTTGAGGTCGTCGGGCGCCCCCCAGGGAATGCCCATGCACAATTGCAGCATGACGGGATCGTCGATCAGGCCCTGGTCGACCAGCCATTTGGCCAGCACCAGATGGCCGGTGTCGAATATCTCGATCTCGGGCCGGACGCCGAGGGCCTGCATCTGCCGCGCCATCTCTTTGAGCATGGCCGGCGTGTTGGTCATGATGTAGTCGCCCTCGCCGAAATTCATCGTGCCGCAATCGAGCGTGCAGATCTCCGGCAGCAGTTCGGCGACATGGGCCATGCGCTCGGTCGCGCCGGCCATGTCGGTGCCGTTGGCGGCCGGCGGCAGCGGCGCCTCGACCGAACCCAGCGTGAGGTCGCCGCCCATGCCGGCGGTCAGGTTGATCACCACGTCGGTGTCCGATTCCCGGATGCGCTCGACCACCTCGCGAAAGAGCGCCGGGTCGCGCGCCGGGTCGCCGGTTTGCGCGTCGCGCACATGGCAATGGGCGATCGCCGCCCCCGCTTTGGCCGCCTCGATCGCCGCATCGGCGACCTCTTTCGGCGTGATCGGGACCTTGTCCGATTTCGCCGTCGTGGCGCCTGAACCGGTCACGGCACAGGTGATGAAGACCTCACGGCTTGGGGTCAGGCCCATGGCGGTTTCCTCCGATTTGTTCGTTGCCGGAATGATGGCGGAGCGGATTGAAACTGATTTGCAAATTACGAAAGAAATGCGACAAATTACGAATCCGCATTACGGTTGACCGGGTGCCGCAGGCATGAACGTAGCCATACTCGTCCTTTCCGGGGTATCGCTGATGACGGTGGCGAGCACGGTCGAGCCGCTGCGCGCCGCCAACCGGGTCGCCGGCCGGACGGTTTTCGACTGGCGCCTGGTCTCCGCCGACGGCGCCCCGGTCGCCGCCACCGCCGGCCTCGATATTCCGGTCTCAAGCCGTTTCGACCCGGATGCGATTGGCGGCCTCTTTGTCATCGTTGCCGGCATCGGCGCCTATGATGTCCGCGACCGCCGGCTGATCGCCGGCATTCACCGCGCCGCGCGCCGCGCCGAGGCGGTCTATGGCATCGAGGCCGGAGCCTGGCTGCTGGCCCGCGCCGGCCTCATCGACGGCCGCGCCGCCACCACCCATTGGGAGGATTTTGAGGAGTTCGCCGCCGCCTTTCCGATGGTCGATGTGCGCCCGGACCGTTATGTCCGCGACGGCACGATCTATACCGCCGCCGGCGCCTCGCCGGCGTTCGACATGATGATCGATGCGGTGCGCCGCCACGCCGGCCCGGCGATCGCGCTCGACGTCGCCAGCGTCTTCATCTACGAGGCCTCGCGCGGCGCCGGCGACGCGCAGGCCCTTGTCTCGCTCGGCCGCACCGAGGGTCGCGACAGGCGGCTGATCGAAGCGATACGGATCATGGAAAGCCGCATCGACCGGCCGGTCACCATCGCCGCGATCGCGCGGCGGCTCGGCCTCTGCGTGCGGGCGCTGGAGCTGATCTTCCGCCGCGAAATGGGGCTGGCGCCCGGCGCCTATTTCCTGACCCTCAGACTCAGCGCCGCGCGGCGGCTGGTCGAGGACACGCGGCTGTCGTTCGCCGATATCGCCGGGCGCACCGGGTTCTCCTCCACCGCATCGTTTTCGCGCGCCTTCCGCCGCGCCTTTCAGCGCAGCCCGTCGGAAATGCGCGCCGGCGGCCGGAACTGATTTCGGTTTTGAGATACCCTTTTTCAGGCCATAACTACGCCGCCAAAAAAAATTCCTGCCCTCACGGGTGTCACTGGGCATGGTGACGGACTATTCTTATCCATGGTGGACGGCGGCCGACGCGCCGCCGCGATCTGCGGGAAACGAGGACCGAAATCTTGACCATGAAGCCGTGTAACGTGTTGCTCGTTTATCCCAATTTCGATTTCCCCTCGTTCTGGGATTTCCGCGCGGCCTGTGAGATTGCAGGGAAGCGGGCAACCCTGCCGCCGCTCGGCCTGATTACGATCGCCGCGCTTTTCCCGGCCGAATGGACGGTTCGCCTTATCGACCGCAATGTTGAGCCGCTGCACGACGCCGATATCGACTGGGCCGATATCGTCATGACCGGCGGCATGATCCCGCAGCGTCCCGATACGCTTGCTTTGATCGAGCGCTGCCAGGCGCGCGGCAAACCGGTCGTGGTCGGCGGGCCGGACGTCACCTCCAGCCCGGAAGTCTTTAAGGAGGCGGAATTCCGCGTGCTGGGCGAGGCCGAAACAACGATTGCCGAACTGGCGGAGGCCTGGACTGACGGCGCGCGGGGCGGCACATTCGAGGCCGTCCGCTACACCACCGACGTCAAGGCAAGCCCGGTCCCGCGCTTCGATCTGCTTCGGGTCGATGCCTACATCTCGCTCGGCGTCCAGTTCTCCCGCGGCTGCCCCTTCACCTGCGAGTTCTGCGACATCATCGAGCTCTACGGCCGCATTCCGCGCACCAAGATGCCGGAGCAGATCCTCGCCGAGCTCGATGCGATCCATGCCACCGGCTATCGCGGCACCGTCTATTTCGTCGACGACAATCTGATCGGCAACAAGAAGGCGGCGAAGGCGTTTCTGCCCCATCTGAAGACATGGCAGCACGAAAACGGTTTTCCCTTCGACTTCGTCATCGAAGCCTCGATCAATCTCGCCGACGACCCGGAACTCTTAAAGCTCCTGCGCGACACCAATTTCGGCAGCGTCTTCATCGGCATTGAGAGTCCCGACGAGGATATCCTGGTGTCGACCAGCAAGAAGCAGAACGCCAGGCGCAACCTCTCCGAAAGCGTCGCGCGCATCACCGACGCCGGCATGTTCGTCTGCGCCGGCTTCATCATCGGCTTCGACAATGAGACCGGAAGCGTCGCCGACGGCATGATCCAGTGCATCGAGGAAAACGCCATTCCCTTGGCCATGGTCGGCCTGTTGACGGCGTTGCCGGAAACCCAGTTGACGCGCCGCCTGACCCGCGAGAACAGGCTCGATCCCGCCTCCGATCTGGTTTTCGACGGCGACGTCGGAGGAGATCAATGCGTGCACGGGCTCAATTTCAAAACCGGCCGCCCGCGCCGTGACATCCTCGACGACTATCACCGGGTGCTCACCCGGATCTACGATCGGAATGCCTATTTCGGCCGCATTCGCGCACTGAGCAAGGTGCTCAACCGGCCGAAACTGCCGACAAAGATCCATTGGGGATTGGTGCTCAAGGATGCCCGGACCTTTTTGCGTCTGGTCTGGCGGCTGGCGGTCGATGACCGCAAGACCGGCAGGCTGTTTTTGCCCACGCTGGTCGAATGCCTGGTGAAGAATCCGGCCGCGGTGAAACCGATCGTTAGCCAGATGATTCTCTATCTTCATCTCGGACCGTTCGCCCAGCAGGTGATCGCCTATCTGGAGCGTGAGATCGCCGCGATCGACGCCGGCGAGCGGCCGGACGCGCCGGATGTCGCGGCCTGATCCTTGCCGCGACAAATCGGCGCGGGTTAAAAGAGCATAGTGAGCGCCGGCATCGGCGTCCGCAAACGGGCGGGCGAACGACCGGCGGTCACATCGGCTTAACGTTCCGGGGCGGCCGGATGAGTATATTGGTCACCGGCGGTGCCGGTTTCATCGGCAGCAACTTCGTGCTGCACCGGCTGGCTGTGGCCGATGAGCACGTCGTCACCCTGGACAAGCTGACCTATGCCGGCAATCTGTCCAATCTCGCCGCGGCCGGGAACGATTCCCGGCTTCTCTTTGTCCGCGGCGATATCGGCGACACGGCGCTGGTCGAAGGGCTGTTACGCCGCTATCGGCCGCGCGCGGTGATCAATTTCGCCGCCGAGACCCATGTCGACCGTTCGATCCGCGGCCCCGGCGATTTCATCGCCACCAATGTGGCCGCCACCCACCGGCTGCTGGAGGCGGTGCGCGCCTATTGGGCCGGCCTGAACGATGCCGACGAGGCGGCATTCCGCTTCCTTCACATCTCCACCGACGAGGTCTTTGGCGCGCTCGATCCCGAGGCGCCGCCGTTCACCGAAGACGCGCCCTACGCACCCAACAACCCCTATGCCGCGAGCAAGGCATCGGCCGATCACATGGTCCGCGCCTATCACCACACCTACGGATTGCCGACGCTGACCACGAACTGCTCGAACAATTACGGTCCGTTCCAGTTTCCCGAGAAGCTGATCCCGCTGGCGATCCACAATGCGCGCTCGGGCCGGCCGATCCCGCTTTACGGCGACGGCAGCCAGACCCGCGACTGGCTCAACGTCGCCGACCATTGTGCGGCCGTCAGCCGCGTGCTCGACGGCGGCACGCCGGGTGCGGTCTACAATATCGGCGGCAAGTCGGAGCACACCAACCTGGCCGTCGTCGAGACCGTCTGCCAGATCCTTGACGAGATCGCGCCGCGCGCCGGGGCGAAATCCCATGCCGAACTGATCACCTTCGTGACCGACCGTCCGGGCCATGACCGGCGCTATGCGATCGACACGGCCCGCATCGAGGCCGAGCTCGGCTGGGCGCCCGCGGTCGATTTCAAGACCGGTCTGCGCTCCACCATCGAATGGTATCTCGACAATCCCGACTGGATCGCCGCGGTGACCAGCGGCGCCTACCGGACGTGGATCGACCGGCACTATGGGGGCGCGGTGTAATACCAACCGTCTTGGAGTTTGACTCATCTGGGTTAAACCCCACGACGGTTGGTATAAACCTGCTTATGACCGGCCGCGGCGCCGATCTCCTTCCCTGACCCGGGCTCCACGAAGCCTCAGCGCCAGCGGGAAACGGCGTCTTCGAGCGCCAGGCCGAGCCGCTGCCGGCGCTTGAGCCGGGCCCGGAACCCGCGCTTCCAGTAGGCGGTGCGGTAGGTGGGGAGAAGGCCTCCCCAGGCCAGCCGCTCGGTCGAGGGGACGAGCGGGCGGTAGCGGCAGCCGCCGAAACTGTCGGCATGGGGCATTTCGCCGATGTGCCGGAGATCGTCGGCACCGGGTCGCCGCAGCAGAGCGTCGAGGCGGGCAATGACGACATCCTTCAGCCCGAGCAGGTCGTCCTCTGTGACGAGGCCGGCGAGCGCGGCCGCGCAGTCGACGACGCAGTCGTGAAAGATTGTCGCGATCGCCATCCGCCGCGCCTCGTCGGCGCCGGCCGGCGTTCGGATCGGCACGAGTTCGCCGTCAACCTCGTCGATGCGGGAAATGCCGGGCTCGGGCGCCGAGAACAGCAGTTCCGGAATTTCCACGCATTCGCGGATCAGCCCGACGATGTTTTGGGGCGCGCCGCGGTCGAACAGGAAGCCTTCGGTGTCGAGCGCAATGCCGTCGATCGTCTCGCCGGCGCGCCGGAAGGTGCCGAAATAGGCGCCGCCGAGGGCGGGATCGATGCCGGCATGGTGGCGGGTAAGGCCGATCAGCGCGCGCTGCATCGTTCCATGCCAGCCGATATCGACGACGAGCGACCGCGCCGACATTATCCCCGCCTCGTCGAGATGGCGCAGCAGCGGCGCCCGCTCGGCATCGGCGATCGCGCGGATTTGCGGTTGCAGGTCGCGGAACAGACGGCGCAGATTGCCGTCCTCGTGCCCGTTGGCGACTGTCCTGTCGCCGCCATCGAAATATTGCGTCACGGCGGCGTGAACGTCGTCGCGGCCGGGATCGAGGCCGATGCGCGCCAGGTATTCGTGCACATGGAGCGGCGTCAGCCCGGACACCAGAAAGTCGAGATCGGCGTCGCCGAGTTCGGCCATGCCGGCAAGGTTCAGGCATCGCCGCGACGCCCACAGATAGTGCGACGGCGGCGCATCGGCGCCGGCAAAGAGGATGTCGTAGGCGCGCTTGAAGACCAGCCCGTCGCGGGCGAGGAAGTGCACCCTTTCGGCGCCGAACCGGCGCGCGGCTGCAAGCGAAAACGCGGCCATCGCCAAGGCGGCGGGCGCGACGATGCCGTAGCCGAGCCGGCGCCAATAGGCGGCCTCGGCATCCCCATCGTCGATCCGCTGTTGCCCGGCGAGCGCCGCAAAGCTCGCCGGCAGCCAGTGACTGCCGCCCGGCCGCAGCCGCGGCGACCGGTCCGGCCGCTCATGCGGCGCCGCAAGCAGGAACGCGTCGATCCCGGCCGCCCGCGCTGCACGGCCGTCGCTGTCGGGATTGTCGCCGAGATGGACGATCGCCGCATCCTCGGCCATGTCGAAATCGGCACGGATCAGCGGCCAGACGCTGCCATCGGCCTTCCGCGCGTCGGTCTCCGAAGACAGGTAGAGCCCTTCGAACCCAGCAATCCCGATCCGTTGAAGCATGTCGTCGATGAGCGCGCGCGGCAGATACATATCCGAGACCAGGACGACGCGGCGGCCGGCATCGACGAGGCGTCGGTAGACCGCGATGACCTGCGGGTCGGCGCGCGCGGCAGCAAGTTCGAAACGACGTTCGAGCGCCATGATCTCGGCCAGAACCTCGTCGGCGGCGCCGGTGGCGGCGCCGAATGCGGTGTAGATGTCTTTGTGCGTGACCTCGCGGCGGCCGCGCCGGTGCGCATCGGCGCGCGCTGCCCGCTCCGCCTCGATCCGCAGCGTCGAAAAATCCGCCGCGGCCGCATCAATGCCGGGCGGCAGCGCGCCGCGCATCGCCGAAAAAAGGTCCGTCGGCTTGGCGAACGGGCGGATGACGAGCGTATCGAAAAGATCGAAGCAAACGAGGTCGGCCGATCGGGCCCGCGCTTCGAAACGGTCCAGCACGTCCCGGTCGCGGCCGTAATTGTCCATCGTGGCTTTCCCTAGGCCGTCGGCGCCCGCAAGACATGCAGGGCGCCGATTGCCGCGATTCGTCCGTCGCCATGGGTCAGGCGAATGCGCACCGTCATTTCCTCGCCCCGTGCGGTTTGCGAACGCGCCGCGATCCGGGCATGGGCGGTGAGCGCATCGCCGGGAAAGACCGGCGCCGAAAAGGTCAGCGATATGTCGGTCGCGGCCTCGCCCGGAAACCACGTCCGCACGGCGGCTTCCGTCATCGCCAGGATCAGCAGGCCCGGCACCGGCGTGTCCGGCAGGCCGATGGCCGCGGCGGCCGCCATATCCGTGTGTATCGGATTGGTGTCGCCGGCAGCAGCCGTATATCGCGCGACCTGATCGGAAGTCGGTGGCGCAATTGCGATTGCGGGAAAGCCTTCGGTTCCGGTCATGGGCCCGCCGCGCGCTTGCCCGGATCATGGATCACGATGCTCGACCGCGCCTCGACCACCGCGCGCCCGTCCGCGTCGACCGCGGTCATGTCGACCGAAAGGCCGGGGCGGTTCTGAGGCCGCGTTTCGCGGACGTCGACGTGAACGTGATAATGGCCGCCTGCGGTGAGCGGCCGGTCATATCGGTAGCGCTGGCTGACATGGATCGGCAACCGGCCTTCGCCGATGAGCCGCTCGACGAGCCCCCGCACCGGCGGCGCGAACAGCCAGCACGCCGGGTAGGTCATCGGCACCGGATCGGCTGCGAGGCCGGCGCTGGCGGCGAGTGCCTCGACGCGGGCCGGATCGACCTCCGCTGTGAAATCGACACTGCCCAGCGGCTTGCCGTCCTCGGTCATCCCGACACTCCGTCGATCAGCCGGGCGGGCCGATGACGACCACCGCGTTGATGCCGCCGAAGGCGAAGGAATTGCTCATGGCGAAACGGATTTCCGCGGCGCGGCCGGCATTGGCGACGACATCGAGCGGGCATTTCGGGTCCGCTTCGAGCCAGTTGATGGTCGGCGGCAGCCAGCTCTCGCGCATCGCATGAAGCGCGATGATCAGTTCGAGCGCCGGCGAGGCGCCGAGACAGTGGCCGTGGATCGGTTTGGTCGAGGACACCGGCAGCGTCGATGAACGCTCGCCGAAGACTTGGCCGAGGGCTTCGGTTTCGGTGATGTCGTTCAGCACCGTGCCGGTGCCGTGGGCGTTGACGTAATCGATGTTGTCGGGGTCGATGCCGGCCTCGGCGATCGCCATTTTCATCGCCCGCGCCGCGCTTGCCGCGTCCGGGCGCAACAGGTCCGCGGCATCGCTGGTCGTGCCGTAGCCGAGCAGTTCGGCTTGCGGCGTCGCGCCGCGCGCCGTCATCGACGCTTCGTTTTCCAGGATGATGATGCCGGCGCCTTCGCCGAGCAGCATGCCGTTGCGGCCGCGCGAGAACGGCCGGTTGGCGTTCGGCGTCAGCACGCGCATGGATTCCCAGGCGCGCACCACCGCCGACGTGATCATCGTCTCGCTGCCGCCGGTAATGGCCCGGTCGACGGCGCCGCTCTTCACCATGAGAGCGGCGACGCCGATCGCCTGATTGGCCGAGGAGCAGGCACTCGATACCGCAAAGGACGGGCCGGTCGCACCGGTCCGCATGCCGATCTGACAGGCGGCCGCATTGGCCATCACCCGCGGCACGGTCAGCGGATTGACGCGCCGTTTGTCCCGCGCAAAGAAATCGTAGCAGCCGTCCTCGAAGCTGGTCGATCCGCCGATCCCGGTGCCGACGATGACGGCGGTGCGCGGACCGAGCGGCTCGGTTCGGTCGATGCCGGCTTCGTCCATGGCCTCGAAGGCGGCAATGATCGCGAATTGGGAAAACCGGTCGAGCCGGCTCACCTCTTCGGCGCTGAAATGCGCCAGCGGATCGTAGTCGTTGTAGCGCCCGGCGATACGGACCGCGTTCATGCCGCGTTCGAATTCGATCGGCATGGCGCCCGAAGTGCCCTCCCGCGCGGCGTTCCAAAGCGCGGATTTGCCGGCGCCGTGGGCGGATATGGCACCGGTGCCGGTGATGAAGACGCGGTTCATGCCGATGCCGGATCGCTTTCTTTCTTTTCGATCAGCGTTTTGATGGCGCTGAGCAGATCGCCGACCGTGCGCACCTCCGACATGGTTTCATCGACCGGCACGTAGATGTCGAATTCCTCTTCCAGGCCGTTCAGGACCATGACGACCTCGACGGAATCGACGCCCAGATCTTCCAGCGTTGCCTCCGGGACGAGCTTTTCACGCTCGATCATTCCCTCGCGGACGACGATATCGATGATCCGATCCTCGAGTGATTTTGCGGTCTCTTCGGCGACCTCGTTCTTTGACGAGTCGGACATGACGCTATCCTTCTGCTGGCATGATTTTATCGTCTCCGAGCCGCTTTTCGAAGACCCCGTAAGTCTTGTCGATCACGCCGCCGGCCTTTTCGATCAGTGCGCGAACCTTGCGGTTTTCCTCGAGTACCCAGCCCATTTCAAGATCGGCAACACGCCAGTTTCGGCCGCGTTTGATAATCTCGTCAATCATAATAGGCGGGATGGCGGCGCCGAGCACGCTTCCGCGGACCTCGCGCGCGACGCCGAAAAGAATGATCCTCGCCGATCTATACCGTTTCCTCAGCACCCACCAGGCGAGCCGCAGCCAGTTTAACGGAAACAGCCGGCCGCCGAAACCGCCGACGATTTCAGCAAGATTGGGGAGAATGAAGGCGAACGCGATCGGTTTTCCGTCGGCCTCGAAGACCGTGCTGCAATCGTGGTGAAGAATCGGCCGCATCGAATCGAACAGCTTTTTGATTTCGCTGCGCGCCATCGGCACGAAGCCCCAATTGTCGGCCCAGGCGTCGTTGAACAGCTCTGTGAAGATCTCCTGCTCGCGGCGAAGGTGCTGCATGTCGAGGCCGCGCACCCGCACCCGTCCGTCGAGCAGGCGCTTCTTGAGCGCCGCCGTCTTCGCGTCGTCCCAATCGCTGCCCCTGGAAATGCGGTAGGAATAGAGCGACTGGACCAGGCGGTAACCGGAGCGTTCAACGTGCATGGCCAGATAGGGCGGATGCCAGCCCATCAGCACCATCGGTTTGGCGGAATGCCCGGCCAGCAACAGGCCGCTCTCGCCGTTAATCGACAGCGTGAACGGGCCGCGGACGACCGCGACGCCGTGTTCCTGCAGCCAGGCCTCGGCGGTGCCGAGCAGCGAGGCGACCGTCCGCTCATCGTCGATGGCGTCGAGGCAGCCGAAAAAACCGATGACCTCGCCGTCGAGCCTGGGCGCGAGATCGTCGAGTTGCGCCGAAATCCGCCCGACGGTGCGCCCGTTGTGATAGGCGAGCCAGTAACGTGCCTTACCGTGTCGGAAGAACGGCCCGCGCCGGGGATCGAGAATCTGCCGCTGCTCGTAGTCTAGGCGCGGATGATAGCCGGGCAGCCCCGTATAGACGCGCCGCGGCAGCCGAATGAACCGCCGCAGATCGCGGCGGCTTCGCACCGAGCGGATCGTCACCGCCGTCTCGCGGCCGGTCATGGCAAGCGCTTGCGACATCGTCCCCATCATTTGCCGGCGCCTTTGCCGGCCACGGTTTGGTCTTCCCCGAATGCCCCCGGTGCAGAAATCCATTTTAAGCGGCGGCGTCAAGTCCTTGCGGCTTTGGGCGGGAAAACGGCGGGGAATAAAGAGGTATATTCTCTTTCAAAGAGGCGTATCAGCGATGCTCAAGCTTTTTGCGAGAATTCGGCGCCGGCCATGCCGGTCGTCTGTGCCCAATCGCCTCCCAATTCGCACCTTCCCCGCGAAAGCGGGGAACCATTGGCGTAGGCGCCAAATTCCTGGTCCAATTGATGAATCCAAGACATCGCCCGGATCGCCACCGGCATACCGTGTTGAGCGGGGCATTGGGTTCCCGCTTCCGCGGGAACGGTGGGTGGTGTGGATACCTGCGTGAACGACGA
>JANQEG010000071.1 GCA_028278505.1 Rhodobiaceae bacterium | reverse complement strand
GGTCCACACTCTTTCCAGGGCATTCGGGCCTCCCCAAATGCCGAAGGTGTAAACCATGTGTCCCGAATAAACTGTCAGCCATCTCTCAGGAAGGACATCCGCAAATTCCAGCTTTGCTGGAATTTGCTGCGGCGAGACTGGCGTCGTCATCGCTATCCTTACACTATGAATTGGCAAGGAAAAAAAGGAGGCGGATGCCTCGCCGCAATCACGCCGCAACGAAGTGAAGGCGGATGGAGGCGGGCCGATTAAGCTATGCACTACGTTTACGTCTTGCAAAGCCTATCTGATCCTGAACGTTTCTATACAGGTGAAACGCCGGATCTAAAAAGACGGCTTCAAGACCATAATGATGGCAAGTCCACCCATACTAATAAATTCAAGCCCTGGAAAATATATTGTTACTTTGCAATGGAAAATAAAACAAAGGCAAAGGCTTTTGAACAATACCTCAAAACAGCATCCGGCAGACGATTCCTGAAAAGACATTGTTAGAATAGTCGAATTGACCGCATCAAATTTCAATGAATTGATTTTGAACAAATAGCCGTTGTTCGAATTATCTCCAAATCCCTCCGCCGCCCTACGCTCTTCGAGCTTCGGGCGGCAGGCCACCTGCCTCACACCCGCTATTCTCTCGCTCACCATCTCCGACCGCCCCCCCCGTAATGACGGACCGTGCCCGGTCTGATTATACTCCGTCTAAAGTTCGGCGAAGGCGCGATCAACGCGCCGCGATCACTTGAAGCGGGGAAATGCTCATGACCGACAATTCCAAGCGCGATCCCGGTGCACCACCCGAAGTGGCACCAACGGTCAAGCGCAACGAACCCACCGTCAACGCCATCAGCGGCCGCGATATCGCCGATGCGCTGGCGCTCGGCGCCGGCGATTTTCGGGCGGCACCCGTCTTCGGCCTGTTTTTCGGCGCCCTCTACGCGTTCGGCGGAATCGGCATCACCGCCATGTTCGTCTGGCTCGGCCTGAGCTATCTCGCCTATCCGCTGATGGTGGCATTCGCGCTCGCCGGTCCGTTCATCGCCGTAGGGCTCTACGAGGTCAGCCGCCGCCGCGAAAGCGGCGAGAGGCTGGACTGGTCCGGCGTCCTCGGCGTCATCTTTCAGCAGGGCAAGCGTGAACTCGGCTGGATGGCCTTCGTCACCCTGTTCATATTGATTTTGTGGATGTATCAGGTGCGGCTGCTGCTGGCGATCTTCCTCGGCTTCCAGTCGTTTGCCAGCTTCACCGAATTCCTCACCGTCGTCGTCACCACGCCGGAAGGCCTGATGTTCCTCGCCGTCGGCAACGCCGCCGGTGCGGTGCTGTCGATCGTGCTGTTTTCGCTCACCGTCGTGTCGTTCCCGATCCTGCTCGATCGCGAGCTCGATTTCGTCACCGCGATGATCACCAGCGTTCGCGCCGTCATCACCAGCCCGGTGCCGATGATCGGCTGGGCGGTCATCGTCGTCTTTCTGTTAATCGTGGCCGCTATGCCTGCCTTTCTGGGGCTGCTGATCGTGCTGCCTGTGCTCGGCCACACGACCTGGCATCTCTACCGAAAGCTGGTGGTGCCCGAGCCCGGAAGCGCGTGACGGCCGGCGCCGCACGCGCAATCGAGAAACAGAATTGAGTGAACCTTGGCGCCTGACGCTCTGGACGAAAGGGCATGAGCGCGCCATCATGGTCTTTAAGATTAGACGGAAAACCGTATGACGGATCGATCTGCCGGTCCGTCTAAAGGGAGAGGCAGGAGCGCAGGTGTTCGAAATCCGTATTCACGGCCGCGGTGGCCAGGGCGTGGTCACCGCGGCCGAGCTTTTGTCTGTGGCCGCCTTTGACGAGGGCATGTATGCCCAGGCGTTTCCGAGTTTCGGCTCCGAGCGCATGGGCGCCCCGGTGGTATCGTTCTGCCGTATCGACGAGCGAGAGATCCGGCTGCGCGAGCCGATCGAGGAGCCCGACGCGCTGATCATCCAGGACGTCACGCTCTTACACTCGGTCGACGTGTTCGGCGGGTTGAAGCGCGACGGATTCATCCTGATCAATTCGACCAAGAGCTTCGATGAGCTCGGCATCGCCGATTTCGTCGCGAAATTTCCCGACCACCACGTCTGCGATGTCGGCGCCACCGAACTGGCGTTGAAGCATGTCGGCCGGCCGGTTCCCAATGCCGCCCTGCTCGGCGGCTTCGCGGCGATCACCGGGCAATTGCATTTCGAATCGGTGGAAAAGGCCATCCTGGAGAAGTTTCCCGGCAAGATCGGCGAATCAAATGTCGCCGCCGCCCGCGAAGCCTATGACATCGCCCTTGCGGCCTGAGCGGAGGAGAACCGCATGCTGAAACAGATCGAAGGCTCCGAAGCGGTCGCCGAGGCGATCGCCCTGTCGCGCCCGGAGGTGGTCTGCGCCTATCCGATCACGCCGCAGACCCACATCGTCGAGGGCGTCGGACGGCTGGTCAAATCGGGCCGCCTGGAGAACTGCGAATACATCAACGTCGAATCCGAATTCGCCGCGCTTTCGGTGGCGATCGGCGCCTCGGCGGCCGGCGCCCGCGCCTATACCGCGACCGCCAGCCAGGGGCTGCTGTTCATGGCGGAAGCCGTCTACAACGCCGCCGGCCTCGGCCTGCCCATCGTCATGACCGTCGGCAACCGGGCGATCGGCGCGCCGATCAACATCTGGAACGATCACACCGATTCCATGGCGATGAAGAATGCCGGCTGGATCCAGCTTCACGCCGAGACCAATCAGGAGGCCGCCGACCTGCACATCCAGGCCTTCAAGCTGGCCGAGGCGCTGTCGCTGCCGGTGATGGTGTGCATGGACGGCTTCATCCTGACCCACGCGTTCGAGCGCGTCGACCTGCCGAGCCAGGACGAGGTCGACGCCTTCCTGCCGCCTTACGATCCGGTGCAGCTGCTCGATCCCGCCGATCCGTGCTCGATCGGCGCCATGGTCGGCCCCGAGGCGTTCACCGAGGTGCGCTATCTCGCCCACCACAAGCAGATGGAAGCGCTGACGCTGATCCCGGAGATCGCGGCCGAGTTCGGCGAGCGCTTCGGCCGCGATTCGGGCGGTCTGGTGCGGCCCTATCGCTGCGAGGACGCGGAGACGATCATCGTCGCCATGGGCTCGGTCAACGGCACCGTCAAGGAGGTCATCGATGCCATGCGCGACGATGGCGTCAAGATCGGCAGCGTCAGCATCTGCTCGTTCCGCCCGTTCCCGCTGATCGAACTGCGCGACGTGCTGGAGCCGGCGCTGCGCATCGTCTGCATCGAAAAGAGCCTGGCGCCCGGGCTCGGCGGCGTCGTCGCCTCCAACATCCGCATGGCGCTGCGCAGCCTCTATCGCCAGGTCTACACCGTGATCGGCGGCCTTGGCGGGCGGCCGATCATGCGCAAATCGCTGCACCGCGTATTCGAGCTGGCCACCGCCGAGGCGCTCGAGGACGTCACCTTCCTCGATCTCAACTGGGACGTGGTCAACGACCAGCTGGCGCGCGCCCGCGAGACCCGCCGCTCCGGGCCGATCGCCGAAAACATCCTCAAATCGCTCAATCCGGGGCTGGGGAGGTAGGATGACCGGCAGAAAAACGCCGCTATTGCGATCGGAAAACCTCCCCTCCCCCTTGTGGGGAGGGGTCGGGGGTGGGGGTCAAAAATAGTGCGAAATCAAACTCGTTCGAATGGTCTTTTTGGCGTTCGCTTCGCTCACCGGCTTCTTGTTTGAACCCCCTAACCTAACCTTCCCCCACAAGGGGGGAAGGAATCCGGCCATGCCAAGAACAGGCCCTCCGGGAGGACAGAAATGACCGATGACACCGCCCTGCAAAGGGTGAAATTCTACCAGACCGGCACGTTCACGGTCGGCAACCGGCTGCTCGATCCGGAAAACCGCTCGGTCCAGGCGTCGATGGAGCGCTCCAACGCGATCACCTCCGGCCATCGCGCCTGCCAGGGCTGCGGCGAAGCGCTCGGCGCCCGCTACGCGCTCGACAGGGCGATGCAGGAATCCAATGGCGAGCTGATCGCCGTCAACGCCACCGGCTGCCTGGAGGTGTTCACCACGCCTTATCCGGAAACCTCCTGGCAGATCCCCTGGCTGCATTCGCTGTTCGGCAATGCGCCGGCGGTCGCCACCGGCGTTGCCGCAGCACTCCGCGTCAAGGGCCGGGACACCACCCGCGTCGTCGCCCAGGGCGGCGACGGCGGCACCGTCGACATCGGTTTCGGCTGCCTCTCCGGCATGTTCGAGCGCAACGACGACGTGCTCTATTTCTGCTACGACAACGAAGCCTACATGAACACCGGCGTGCAGCGCTCCTCGGCGACGCCGCCGACGGCGCGCACGGCAACGACGCCTGCGGTCGGCCCGGAGCCGGGCAATGTGTTCGGCACCGGCAAGAACCTGCCGGTGATCGCCATGGCCCACGGCATTCCCTATGTGGCGACCGCCACCGTCGCCGATCTGCACGATCTGGAAACCAAGGTCGCAAAGGCGATGTCGATGCGCGGCGCCCGCTATATCCACATCCTGGTGCCGTGCCCGCTCGGCTGGGGCGCGGCCTCCCACGATACCATCAGGCTCTCGCGGCTGGCGGTGAAGAGCGGGCTGTTTCCGCTGTTCGAGGCCGAGCACGGCGTCATCAGCGCGGTCACCAAGATCAGGCAGCGGGTCCCGGTCGAGGACTATCTGCGGCCGCAGAACCGCTTCGCGCATCTGTTCAAGGGCGACGGCGATCCCGAAAGGATCGCCGCGATCCAGCGCATCGCCGACGCCAACATCGCCGGTTTCGGCCTTGTGGACGAGGAGGCGGCGGCGCAATGAACGACAAACCGCTTCCCTTCGCGATCACGCTCGATCCCGGCACCAGCCTTGCCAACCACACCGGGTCGTGGCGCACCGAGCGGCCCCTCTATCTGGACCGGATGCCGCCCTGCAACAATGCCTGTCCGGCCGGCGAAAACATCCAGAAATGGCTGTTTCACGCCGAGGCGGGCGACTACCACAGCGCCTGGCAGGTGCTGATGGAAGACAATCCGCTGCCCGGCATCATGGGCCGCGTCTGCTATCACCCCTGCGAGGGCGCCTGCAACCGCGCCCAGCTTGACGAGGCCGTCGGCATTCACGCCGTCGAGCGCTTCCTGGCGCGTGCCGCCTGGGAGCACAAATGGGTGCCGGAGGTCAAGGCCGCGCCGTCGGGCAAGCGCGTGCTGGTCGTCGGCGCCGGCCCGAGCGGCCTCTCGGCCGCCTATCACCTGACCCGCCTCGGCCATCACGCCACCATCCGCGAGGCCGGCCCCATGGCCGGCGGCATGATGCGCTTCGGCATCCCGAAGTACCGCCTGCCGCGCGACGTACTCGATTACGAGGTCCAGCGCATTCTCGACATGGGTGTCGAGCTTGAACTCAACAGCAAGGTCGACGACATCGAGGCGGCCTTTGCCGAGGAAGGCTTCGATGCGGTCTTCGTCGCCGTCGGCGCCCATCTCGCCAAGCGCATCGACATCCCGGCCCACGCCGCCGGCAAGATCCTCGATGCGGTCAGCGTGCTGCGCGACATGGAGACCGGGGCGGAGCCGCCGCAACTCGGTCGCCGCGTCATCGTCTATGGCGGCGGCAACACGGCGATGGACGTGGCCCGCACCGCCAAGCGGCTCGGCGTCGACGAATCGATGATCGTCTACCGGCGCTCGCGAAAGGAAATGCCGGCCCACGATTTCGAGGCGACCGAGGCCGAGGAAGAAGGCGTGATGATCCACTGGCTGCGGACCATCAAGCAGATCGACGAGACCAGCTTCACGGTGGAGAAGATGGTCATCGACGAGACCGGCCGGCCGCAGCCGACCGGCGAGTTCGAGACCATCGAGGCCGACACGCTGATCCTGGCGCTCGGCCAGGATGTCGACACCTCGTTCTTGGAGAGAGTGCCCGGCGTCGAGGTCGCCAGGGACGGCGTGGTCTCGGTCAACGATCAGATGATGACCGGGCGCGAGGGGCTTTTCGCCGGCGGCGACATGGTGCCGTCCGAGCGCACCGTCACGGTCGCGGTCGGCCACGGCAAGAAGGCCGCCCGCCACATCGACGCCTGGCTCAGGGGCGAACGCTATGAGAAGCCGGAACGGCCGGAGATCGCCGGCTACGACAACCTCAACACCTGGTATTACGAGGACGCGCCCAAGACGGCGCAGCCGCAGCTCGACATCGTCCGTCGCCAGACCGGCTTTGAGGAGGTGCTGCAGGGTCTGACCGAGGACAATGCCCTGCTTGAGGCCCGCCGCTGCCTGTCCTGCGGCAATTGCTTCGAATGCGACAATTGCTACGGCATCTGCCCAGACAATGCGGTGATCAAGCTCGGCCCCGGCAAGCGTTTCCGGTTCAACCTGGACTATTGCAAGGGCTGCGGCATATGCGCCGCCGAATGCCCCTGCGGCGCGATCAAGATGGTGCCGGAAGAGATGTGAGGCCGGCCTGGCAATGATCTCAACGGGGATTTCCCTCTACGCAACTTATACCAACCGTCGTGGGGTTTAACCCATCTGACCGGGATGATTTTCCGTCGTGGCACGAAGCGTCCGAGCGCGGTGATGCCATAGCATCCTAAGCGAGGCGCGACAAAGCCACGGCGGAAAAGCACCCGGCCGCCTGAAACCGGATGTTTCCGGTTTCA